>JAKLQL010000354.1 GCA_022013395.1 Acetobacterium sp. | reverse complement strand
ACAGGGAGCGGTTCACCCTTCGTCTGGCTGGTGTTTTTTTGTTACCGAGTTGCTCGGGCATGACAATGGGACGCGACGGGATGTCATCTCTTAGGAGCTGACACGCCGTATCGTCCCCTTTTCATCCCCTATCATTTTCGTTTCAGGTCTTCAGCGATCTGGTTTAGTTTTTTCAAGCGGTGATAGACGCCGGATTTTCCGACGGGAGGGTCCAAGCGTTCGCCCAGCTCTTTGATGCTGGCGTCGGGATAATTTAGTCGAAGTTCGGCAATATCATAAAGATTTTTGGGTAAATTCTTTAAGCCAAACTGATCTTTAATGAGCATAATATCGGCCATCTGATCGTAGGAGGCGACAATGGTTTTATTGAGGTTGGCGGTTTCGCAGTTTACCTGTCGGTTGACATCGTTTCGCATTTCTTTGACAATCCTGATGTTTTCCATTTCCAGGAGACCCCGATGAGCCCCAATAACACTGAGAAAGTCGGCTACACTGCTGCCTTCTTTGAGGTAAAGTACCCAATGGGCTTTTCGATGAATGAGATTTGACTTGATTTCAAATTGATCCAGAATGGTTTTGATACTTTGCAGATAGGCGCATTGTTCGTTGGCCACTGCAGGACTGCGTTCAATTTTTGTTTCAATTTTTTTTTCGATTTTTTTATTAGCTATCGGTGTCTTCTTGCCGACCAATTCTAAATGGTAGGTTTTTTCAGGATTAGATACCGAACCACAACCTAAAAATGCACCTCGGATATAGGCTTTTATCTGGTTTGTCTGCTTTTTAAATTTTTCCGGCACCTGATTGGCAAAAAAAGCCTGGCCATTGGTGTTGTAGCTTAAAATCTGACAGTCTTCCAAGATTATTTTTGCCGTCCATGGTTCTTCAACCACCACCCGATAGGCCCGATGTTCTTTGAATTTCCTGGTTTTTTCTATTTTTATTTTTGGTTTAATCTGATACAAAGTTTTCATAAGCTGATAGCACCTGGCCGCAACCGAGGGGTTTTCGGTTTTGATACTGATCGCCATGGCTCCGTTTTCATCGACCGAGATGGTTGCCACTGATCCAATCATCCCAGATAGTTCTGCCCGCTGACAGACTTTTGATCCGAAGGGAAGCTTGGATAGATCTTTTTTTAATATCGCTGAAAATGTCATCGCTTCTCCTTTTAAATGTTCTATTTTATATAGGTGTCAAAAATGCGGCGAGCCAGCAGGTCGGCATCGTGGCGAACATAGCCGTTTTCCATAATAACATAATCGTCCAGAATATATTCATAACCGTCCAGATGGTTTTCCAATTCGACCACCGCGGCGTCGCATTTATTATATTTTTGTTCAATGCTTTTGGGCAGGTTACCGGTGTTGGCCACAACGTAATCGAAAAGTCGACCTTCAGCTTGATCCAGGTGGTCTTCAATGGTCCGGATATGGTCTTCCTGAGTATAATTACCGGTTTCTCCGGGTTGGGTCATGATGTTACAGATATAAAAACGCTTGGCGCGGCTGTCATAAATGGCTCTGGCAACGTCTTTAACCAACAGATTTGGAATCACACTGGTGTAAAGGCTTCCCGGACCAATAATAATCATATCGGCGTTTCTAATGGCTTCAATGGTTTCCGGCAGGGGCTTAATATCATTTGGTTTCAAAAATATTTGGGCAATTGGACTATTCTGTTCTAAAACAGCGAGCGGAATGGCCGATTCCCCTTCAATGACTGTTCCGTTTTCCAGGGTTGCCATCAACACCATTTGGGACAGGGTTACGGGCAAAACTTCGCCTTTTATCTGAAGCACGTCCGAGGTTCGTCTGACGGCGTCGTAAAAATCGTGGCTGATACCATTCATAGCGGCCAGGAAGAGATTGCCAAAGCTTTGGCCTTCCATGCATCCTCCGGGAAAGCGGTAGTTAAACAGTTCCTGCATGACATTTTCGTCATCTGCCAGCGCCAGGATACAGCTTCTGATATCACCAGGTGGGAGAATCCCAAGATCCTCTCTGAGTTGACCGGATCCGCCGCCGTCATCGCCGACGGTTACAATGGCAGTAAGATTATCGGTATATTTTTTTAATCCCCGAAGAATAACAGATAGTCCGGTACCGCCGCCAATAGCTACGACTTTTGGGTTTCTCACTTTTACGATATCTTTCAAGGTAAACTCCCTTATATATTCTTTCATATCGGGGTTTATTTTATCACTCTGATTGACTTTTAGCAAGGTATTTGCTACCATT
>JAKLQL010000353.1 GCA_022013395.1 Acetobacterium sp. | reverse complement strand
TTAGAACTTCGGTTGCTTTAATAATGGCAGTCGCATCTTTGCCAACAGCCAGTCCCAGTTCTTTAACAGCAGCGACAGAAATTGTTGCTGAGATATTACCAACATCAGTCTTCAGGGTCACGATGGTGTTTACTGCGCCCTCCAGAATTGTTTCAATTTTTCCAGGGAATTGATTTCTTGCACTTAATTTCATTTTTACATCTCCATTCTGTTGCTCATGGCAACCTTCTTTTTTATATACCCATTATATCAGAAAATTAATCATACCTAAAATAGATCTATCTTATCCTTATGATAGCAAATAACCTATGTGTTATCGATAACCCGGGCAAAATAGAACTTCTTTGATAAAACAGCGTAGATTTTATTAATTAAATGTAAAATAACGAGACTCCAAAAGAGCGAACTACCCTATATAATTTCAACACGATTACAATAGCAGCGTAAAAAACGCATTAAAGCAACGATTTCAGCATGGAAAAATATAAAATTTAACCGGTTAAGTAATGCTTGATATTCGTTAAAACTGATGATATAATTGATTTTACAATAATGAACGCATTTAAAAATGTGTGCCATTGCTATTTTATAGGAGGAAACGATAATGCTAACTAAAAGACAGAACTTATTGGAAACGATTAAAGGTGGTAATCCTGACCGCTTTGTCAATCAGTATGAGGCCTTTGTATGTACAGATGCCATTTATGGAATGATCATGGGTGATCCGATTACAGCCCAGGGTGCTTTTCCCATGCCTGGTGGCGAGCCGGCAAAAAATGCCTGGGGAATTACCTTTGCCTGGCCTGCTGGCACTCCCGGCGCATTTCCGTTACACGACGCAGAACACAAAGTCCTAAAGGATATTACCAAATGGCGCGATGTAGTTAAAGCCCCTGAAACAAACCTTCCAGCGGAAGCATGGGCACCATTTTTACCATCAATCGAAGCGATTGACCGCAATGAAGTTTTTGCAACAGTATTTGTTGCCCCTGGCGTATTTGAACAATGTCATCACTTAATGGGCATGGAAGACTGTTTGATGGGTTTCTATGAAGAACCGGAAGAAATGCATGCGCTGATTGACTACATTGTTGAATATGAATTGAACTATGCGGCTGAACTGATCAAATACTATAAACCGGACTGTCTCTTCCATCATGACGATTGGGGCAGCTCCTTGAATTCATTTATGGCACCAGATATGTTTGAAGAATTTATTGTACCAGCTTACAAAAAAATCTACGGATTCTATAAAGCCAACGGCGTGGAGCTGGTTGTCCATCACAGTGACTCCTACGCAGCCAATTTGGTTCCACATATGATTGAAATGGGAATTGATATCTGGCAAGGCTGTA
>JAKLQL010000037.1 GCA_022013395.1 Acetobacterium sp. | reverse complement strand
CAATATTTGCGGTAACCGGAATTTTCTTCTCATAGAGACCTTTTTCTTCTAAGCGCTCTTTAAACTGATCCTGAATGGTGGTGTCACCGTCAAATACTGTCTTCGCAAAATTATCGACATCAATTTCGCTTTCCATTTCATAATCATCAGCCAGCACGGTTTTGGCAGTATTTAATTTTTCATAATCACCGCCATATTCTCTGACAATCACTTCTTTAACCGTTTTATCGATAATATCAAAGGCAGCTTTTTCTGATATCGCCGGCTCACAGAAAATCAACTGACTGGAAATATAATAATCTTTCTCATTATTGATTGTAAACTTCTTTTCTTTAATTAATACTTCATCAGTTGCCAAATTAATCAGAATAAACTCGTCTAACTTCTGACTTTCAGTCGGCAATACACAGGGCTGTACCAGGATATCATTGGTTAAACCATTATCCGTGTTCACATAATGGATATACCCCTGCTTATAGTTAAACTTGAAAATTCCCAGGTAGGTTTCGTGTTCCACACTAAAGTCCACAAAAACCAAATCCGCCGAGGGTATTTCAATGTTTTCCAGCATATAATCAAAAAACACTTGTGAGATTTCCGAACTAACCCTGATCAGCTCATGGGGATTATTCCGATAGTCAGCCACCCGATCTTTAAATGGACTGCCCGTTCTGAAAACAGTCCGTTTTATCTCCGGGTCTTTCAGCGATTTCTCCACATGCTTTTCAATATATTCCTTAACCGTTACGGTCATGTTCAACAGCATATCCGATAATACCGGAATATTTGCATTCGTGTCCAATACGTGTAAAATAGCTTTATTAATACTCACTTCTAATTTCATAATTTTTCCTATTCTGATTGTGTCTTGGTATCCGCTGTTTTATTTAACAATTACTTTTAGGTAAATAAAAAACAGCCACGAATGACTGTTTAAGCACGTTTATGGTACGCCCAGAGGGGCTCGAACCCCCAACCTACTGGTTCGAAGCCAGGCACTCTATCCAATTGAGCTATGGGCGCACATAAGTAGATTAAAAAAGAATGACCCGAGCTATGCTCAAGCCGCATCTGATTTATTAAATTTTGGAGCGGAAGACGAGATTTGAACTCGCGACCCTCGCCTTGGCAAGGCGATGCTCTACCACTGAGCCACTTCCGCTTATTGATGGTGCGGATGAAGGGACTTGAACCCATACATCAATTGATACTAGATCCTAAGTCTAGCGCGTCTGCCAATTCCGCCACATCCGCAAAGACAATGTTGTTGTCTGTAACGTGCTTGATTATATTAACAAAATACATGGTATTTGTCAACCCGTTTCGCAACTTTTTTTAACTTTTTTTCGTTTTTTTTACTCATCATATTCAGCTTTGAAAAGTTCCATAATATTTCTCTTGGATCCATATATTAAAACCCGGTCTCCCTGTATTATCTTATCAGACGCAATAACATGATCGATAATCGT
>JAKLQL010000352.1 GCA_022013395.1 Acetobacterium sp. | reverse complement strand
ATCTTGTCTCGTTCGACTTGCATGTGTTAAGCATACCGCCAGCGTTCGTCCTGAGCCAGGATCAAACTCTCAATAAAAGTTTGTATCTAAAGCCTTTCGGCCTTTAAATGCTGTCTCATTTGAATAACGTATTTATCCTCTACCGAGTTAATGTTTTAAAGAGTGCATCTCTCTGTTTCTATTTTAGCCTCATTCATCCTCGCGGATGTTTTGGCTGTTTTACAGGTTTTATGGTACTATTCTCTTTTCTATGACCGTTGCCACTTCGTCGTTTTTTGTTTGTTTCCGACTGAAGAAGCTTTTCTATTATATCGTCGTTGTTCTCAATTGTCAAGCTGTTTTTTGAAATTCTTTTAAGTTGTTTTCTGTGTTTTTCTGTTTTCGCCGTCGCTGTTTTTGACGACTTTGTTAGTATAAAGACTTTTTATCTCTTTGTCAACTGTTTTTAATATAATTTTCTATTTCTTATTTTGCTATTTGAAAAAAACCTTCTCAAGTCTAGACATTCTGACCAGTTTGTCCCCATCCGTCAAATTAACAAAAGATCCGAACAAAATGAAAATCAACCCAATTCCTATGTTTATGGTGATCGTTTCGCCTAATATGACCATTGCAAAAATTGGCGCAACCATCGGTTTTATAAAAAAAGCTACTGATGCCGTCGATGGTCCTGCGATTTCCACCGTTTTCAAGTAAAAATAATAACCAATTCCGGTAACACATACACCCAGATAGAAAAGCAATGGGGCAGTCTCCATGCTGACACCTTCTAGAATTGGTTCTCCGGTTATGATTAGCATGACCAATAAGATTGCCGATCCCATTAGAAAACTGAAACTGTTTTGCGCCACACCCCCTATTTTGCCGATGCGTTTCTTGCCAAAGGCAGTATACAAACCAAAGGAAATAGCCGCCACCAGCGTCATTAATACAAACCAGATATTATTGTCTCCAGAAATAAGTTTTTGAGGATTCATGATAATAATCAGTCCGACTATACTAATCGTAAGCGCAATGGCCTTTTTTTTCGTGAATTTCTCGTGGACGATAAAATGTGCAAAAAACATCGTAAAAACGGGATTAATCGAAAAGATCAGTGCCGCCAGACTGGCATTGATGCCCATTAAGCCAATTTGGAAAAGTACCATACTAAAACAAATACAAATAAAACCCAGACTAAGGAGATAACCCATATCTCCTACATTCAGTTTTATTTGTCTTTTCTTTAGATCACGAATAGCGAAAGGCAGCAGAAACAGCCCGCCGATCAAAAAACGGATAAAGGTAAGCTGGATTGGATTAAAGGTAGCGCCGCCAATTTTTAGAGCAACTTCCATTGAACCAAAGAGCAATCCTGTTAGGAAGACATAGATATAAACTTTTTTCATAATTCCTCATTTCTAATTTTACTTTATTAAGATACTTTCATTTACTTAGCTACTTTGCATTGTTTTCGTCATTTTGAAAAATACCAATTCCCGAAAATAGCTTGATGCTCAACGAATCGAGCATTCAGATTTTCAATCCTTTGTAATCTGCCAACAGGACAACAGATCATACCGTTCAATTAGCTCTAAGACCGATTCCACAATACTAGCAGTCATTCCCCAAATTACCTCGTTCTTATAAGTATAGAAGTTAAGTTCATAGGTGCCTTTCAGCCATGGATAGTTTTTTCCACCTGGAATACTCTCATAAGGGAAGTCATTGGGTTGTTCAATAATCAGATGATTGAAGTATTTTTTAGGTTTATTATCCTGGAAAAAACGAACTGGCACCGTAAAAATGTCTCCGACTTCTTCATGGCTAAAATGATAGTTGTAATTATGCAGCCTGGCTATAAACGGATGGATGATGATATTAAAGGGTGAAATAAAAATATCGCCAGGCCCCAACATCTCAATTTGCTCCCGATCGACTAGCAATTCTTCCACAGTTTCCCGAACCGCGCCTTCTACTGCCGGTTCGTTCGCTTCCAGTCTTCCGCCCGGAAAACAGATCTCCCCCGGCTGCCGATTGAGGACTTCCGACCGCTTTTCAAAAAGAAATGCCGGTCCTTTTTCTGTTTCGATTAGAATAACCAGTACGGCATACTGGCCAAAGTTTCTTTCCCCGATCATTCCCGGACGACGATTAAAAAAATCAAATCGATCCAACATATTCCACCTCAACTTGTCATTTATCTTGTTATTTATAAAGCAGCGGTCACTCATAGTCTATGGCACTGTTTTACTTTTACAGTTTTCCACTTTATTTTACCATAGAATAGAATCATTGGAAATTCACACATCTCAAATATTTCTTGAGTAATAAAAAAATGTCAAAATTCCTTGCATTACCTAGAAGTTCTAGGTATAATGGATTCATACCTAGAACTTCTAGGTAACGGAGGTTTTTTATGAATGTATCAAAGGATTTAATTGCTGCCTCTGCAACACCTTTTATTTTATCGATCTTAAAGGAGAACGACAGCTACGGTTACGCAATTATCAAGAAGGTGAGAGAATTAACCGGAGATGAGTTAGT
>JAKLQL010000351.1 GCA_022013395.1 Acetobacterium sp. | reverse complement strand
GTGGATTGCCTGGGCTCCATTTGTCGGACAGTTCGTCGCTCGGGTTTCAAAAGGCAGAAGTATTCGGGAATTTATCTTAGCCGTATCCTTACTTCCTTCCGGTTTTTCACTGATTTGGATCGCTATTTACGGCGGTGCGGCCTTTAATTTAAACGCAATCTCAGGTGGCGCCATTGAAGCAGCAGTTGGGGCTGACTATACCACCGCTCTCTTTGCCCTATTGCAACAGCTGCCATTATACGGTTTAACCTCAATTTTGGCAATTGTGCTGATTGTTGTCTGTTTTGTCGGAGCAGCAAACTCGGCAACCTATGTATTAGCGATGCTGACTTCAGGTGGCGACATGGATCCGGATAAAAAATTAAGAGGCGGCTGGGGTATTGCTCAGGGTCTAATCACAATTATGTTAATTCTGGTGGGTGGAACTTCTGCTTTAAAAGCCTTACAAACTGCTTCGATTGTGGCGGCCTTCCCGTATATGCTAATTATGATTGTGATGTGCTTTAGTATACTAAAAGCGCTGAAAGCAGATTATGCTGAAACTCAGCTGTTACTCAACAAAAACAGTCTCAAAGATATTGGCAGCGGCCAAGCTGTTGCGGATGTCCAAGAATAAATCTCAAAAAAAATTATTAGAAAAAGAGGTATTTGAATATGTTACCAAAATTTGATATTTTGACGGATGAACAGATTGATAAGATTCACAAAAACAGTTTAAAAATTCTCCAGGAAATTGGGGTAGAGTTCTCCTATGACCCAGCCATTGAAGTATTTAAAAAACATGGTCAACGCGTCGAAGGCCATCGGGTGTACTTTGATCCGGACTTTGTGGAAAACATGGTCGAAAAAGCGCCGGCAAAATTTACCCTTCACGCCCGCAACCCAGAGCATAATTTAGTTTGCGGCGGTGAAGATGTTATTTATATGCCAGGCTATGGCGCACCCTTTGTTTATGATGCTGATGGTGGTAAACGTGATGCGACGATGGCGGATTATGACAACTTCGTTAAATTGGCCGGTGCCAGCAAAAACATGCATATGACCGGCGGTACCGTGGTTGAACCAACCGATGTAGAAGACGAAATCAGACATTTGAAAATGGCCTATAGCCATATCATTAACTCAGATAAGTGTTTTATGGGCAGCTCATCAGGCTATGAACAAGCCCGAGATTCCATTGAATTAACAGCGGTGCTTCATGGTGGTCTGGACGTGATTAAAGAAAAACCAGCACTGATCTGCTTAGTCAACTCAGTGACACCGCTCAAATATGACGACCGGATGCTGGGTGGTTTAATGGCTTATGCGGAAACCGGCCAACCGATGGTCATTGCTTCATTGGTTATGGCAGGCTCAACCGGTCCGGCGACCATGGCAGGCGCATTGTCGCTTCAAAATGCTGAAGTTTTGGCAGGGATTACCCTGACTCAATGCATCAACCCGGGAACACCTGTGGTTTATGGATCAACCTCAGCAGTAACCGATATGTCCACCGGATCATTATCCATCGGAAATCCTGAAAACGCCTTGTTTACTTCTGCAAGCGCTCAGTTCTCAAGATTCTATGGCGTGCCATGCCGTGGTGGTGGTGGTCTAACCGATGCCAAAACCGTTGATGCTCAGGCCGGTTACGAATCGATGATGGTTCTCTTTGCTGCCAGCACTACGGGCGTGAATTTTGTTCTCCATACAGCTGGTATTCTTCAGTATTACATGGCCATGTCTTATGAAAAATTCATGGTAGATGATGAAATTGCTGGGATGGTGTTACGCTATCTTAAAGGCTTTGATACTGACAGTGATGAAAAAATGGCTTATGATGTGATTGAAACAGTCGGTCCTGGCGGCCATTTCCTGACCCAGAAACATACCCGTAAAAACTTTAAAACCGAATTCTTCAGACCGGCACTGAGTGACCGTCAATCCTTTGATGGTTGGTCTAAAGATTCATTGGATACTAACCAACGGGCAAAACTGAAATGGCAGGAAATCCTGGCCAATTACACCCCACCTGAACTGGATCCAGAAATAAAAGCGAACGTTGAAGCATTCATTGAAAAACGCACCAAAGAATTACTAAAATAACGAAAAACAATTGAAAAATAAGATAAGAAAAAAGGAGAATACTAATGAACCCAATATTTGAAGAAATTAAAGATGCAATCGTGGATGGTGATGAAGATTTAGCAGTTGAATTGGCAGAAAAAGTTGTCGCCGAAAAAATAGACCCGGTTCAGGCGGTACAGCTTGGTTTTATCAAAGGGATTGAAGAAGTCGGGAAAAGCTGGACTAACGGCGAAGCTTTCTTACCAGATGTTATGATGGCAGCTGATGCCATGAAAGCTGGAATGGATGTTCTAGAAGAAGTGTTAGCTGCCGGCGAGGGTGAAGGCGCCTATGAAGATAAGGGCAAAATTGTTCTTGGCACTGTGGAAGGCGATATCCATGATATCGGAAAAAACATTGTTGGAGCTCTTTTAACCTCAGCAGGTTTTAAAGTTTATGACATCGGTATTGATCAAAAAGCTGAAGATTTTGTTGCTAAAGCAGACGAAGTCGGCGCAAAAATTATCGCAGCCAGCTCTTTGTTAACTACCACCATGAAATCTCAAAAAGTGCTGGTTGAGTATCTGGATGCTCAAAACCTGCGTGATAAATACAAAGTTATCATCGGCGGTGGCCCTACCAGTGCTAAATGGGGTGAAGAAATCGGAGCTGATGGCTGGGCAGAAACGGCTGATGAAGCGGTTGCGTTGTGTAAACAATTACTGAGCTAGTCAAATCGAATCTAATTTAATCGAGATAAGTATTAACATCTAAAAATAATTAAAAGAAAAGCGCCAGAATTTTATAT
>JAKLQL010000350.1 GCA_022013395.1 Acetobacterium sp. | reverse complement strand
CCAATCTGATGCGTTATTGTATCATGCTTTCTTAAAGATTGGCATAGGATACTGGCTATCCAGATGAAAAGATTGCTAGAGCGTAAACTAACTGCTGATTCCAAAAGCTGGAAATTGAAATAGCAAAAAGTTCCCGGTGATGAAGCATAAATTAACAAGAAGTTACTGTTTTAGATCGAGTAATAAAAAAAGCAACGAACCCCAAAACGGTGCGTTGCCTTTTTTATATTAGGAATGAAAAGAAAAAGAAGTGATGTTTAAAACCACAAGTTAAGAATAACGCGGTTACCTGTAGTGAAACTTGAAACTCAGAAAGGCTTAAGAAAATCAAACAGGCGGTGAGGTAATTTTTATTCCACCACAATTTTGCTGACCGGAAACTGGATTTCCGTCAGCCAGTCTTCAGCGGAATCCTTGTTCCAGGCGCCATCAATATAGGATTCCCGGGGATTGTCAATGATCTCATAGCTGTTGTTCTTGACCCATTTAAGAACCGCATTGTAAGCTTTGGGGAAACCTTCATAGGGACCTTTGTGAAGCACACAGGCGGCATGCGCTACCCGGTCGATAACTTTAAACGTCAGCATATCCGAATCAGCCTTTTTTTCAGTAACGGCTTCACAGATTTCCACATCCACGTCAGTTTCCCGGTATTCGCCATCATGATAGATATTAAAGCAGTACTCCGGAACTGCACAGACACAGCCCAGTCGTTCCATTTCAGCCCCCATGGGGGGGACGACATCAAACAGAGCATCGTATCCGGGGATCACCGTTCGCATCGAGGCCACAATCACCTGGGGAAGGTCTTTGAGGATGATATGGTATTCGCTGGTGTCCTCATCTTTTTTAGTAAGGTAGGATTCCACCTGGGCGAGGCGCAGCGTATCGGTGGCGATTTTTTTGATAATCTCCAGTTTCTTTTTTTGAAGCAATTCTTTTTCTGGGACGCCGCCCTGAACCTGTTTAATTTCGTCCAGGGTGAAGCCCATCTCCCGAAGTGCCAGAATCTGGTGAAGGATGGGAAGCTGTTCGGATGTATAATACCGATAGCCAGTGGATTTTTCGATGAAAGCTGGTGTCAGCAGCCCGATTTCGTCATAGTGGCGCAGGGCTTTGATCGTGACTCGGTTTATTTTTGAAAACAGGCCGATCTTATAATAGACGGGTTCGATTCGTTGACATTGATAGGTTTCGTTCATTTGTTTTCCTTTCTTATTCCCAGCGGAAGAAGCGCATCGATAGAATAATTCCGATGACCAGAGAGCCAACCAAAACAATCAAGGGAAGCAGCAGACTGGTTTCCAGTCCCAGACTTGAGGATTTCAAAAGTTTGATGCCCTGGGTAAGCGGGAGAAAACCGGCCACGGCCTGAAGTGGTTGGGGAAAGATCTCAAAGGGAATAGTAGCACCGGATAAAAACAGCATCGGGAAGTAAACAATGCTGCAGACCACGTTGGCAGTTTTAACGGTTCGACACAGGCTGGCAATCAGCAGTCCCAGGCTGTACATGGATACCATGACCAGTAGATAAGACCCGATAAATGCCAGCTTGGAGCCGATCATTTCATATCCGAAGAAGGTTTTGGCCACGACGTAAATCAGCAGCGCCGAAACCACTGACAATAGCATGTTGATGACGGCATGAACCCATAATAACATAGTTGGACTCACCGGTGTCACAAAAAAATGCTTGAGAATTTTCTTGTCGCGATAGTCGGCAATGGTCAGGGGAATGCCCATAAAAGCCGTGGCGCAGATCCCGACGGTGACCAGAGCGCCGAAGGAGCTTTGAATCAGGGTGTAACCGCCATCGCTGGTGGCCGGATTTTGCCCGGCAATCAGGCCGATTAAGATCATAATACCCACCGGCATGCAAACCCCGAAAAAGATGCTGTCAACACAACGCAGCGACAGTTTGCCTTCGATTTTTAGTAAGGTTAGAAATTCTTTCATATGGCGATTTCCTCCTTCATGACCCAGAGATAGGCTTCTTCCAGTCGTTTATAAGGGCTTTTCTGAATCAGTTTTGGTACCGTGTCGGTCACCAGTACGTGTCCCCGGTTGATAATGCAGACCCGGTCACAAAGCACCTCCACCTCATCCATGTAATGCGAGGTGAGAAATAGGGTCAGTCCCTTTTCTTTCAAATCGCTTAAAACCTGCCAGACCTCCCGTCTGGCCTCGGTGTCCAGCCCGGTTGTGAGTTCATCCAGAAAGAGCACCTCAGGCTGGGGGATCAGTGCCAGCAGCACCGACAGCTTTTGCTTTTCGCCTCCGGAGAGTTTTGCCACCGGCTGCTTGAGGTACTGATCCAGCTTAAACTGGGACAGTAAGTCACGGTAATCAGATGGTAAGCGGTAAAGGGCGGCGATTTCTTCGCAGACTTCACCCACTCGGATATTGCCCTGATAGCTGGAGGATTGTAGTTGCACCCCGACCCGCTCAAAAAGTTGTTTTCTTTCTTTCGTCGGATCCATACCCAGAACCCGAACCGATCCGCTTTCAAATGACTTCAGCCCCAGGATACAGTCGATGGTGGTTGACTTCCCGGCACCGTTGGGCCCAAACAGACCAAACACCTCGCTTTTTTTACGGCAAGGTTTAAATTGT
>JAKLQL010000349.1 GCA_022013395.1 Acetobacterium sp. | reverse complement strand
GAATATAGCTATTTGGAAGTCATTGAACGAAACGGGAAAAACCTCTTGGCGTTGATTAATGATATTTTGGATATTTCCCGCATTGAGGCTGGCCGGGAAGAGATAGACATCACCACCTTTAATGTTAATCAGTTAATCAATGACGTTGTTGAAATGCTGGCACCGCAGGCGTGTGAAAAAAATATTTCGTGTATTAATGCCGCCAGAGATACAGCTGTGTATATCAACAGTGACAGTGACAAGTGTCGGCATATTCTGGAAAATCTGGCCGGGAATGCGGTTAAGTTCACTGAAACAGGAACGGTTGAACTGTCCATTGGTCAGAATGAGGAGAACATTGAAATCCAGGTTAAAGATACCGGTATCGGCATTGACGAAAATTATCTGCCGTTTATTTTTGATGAATTTCGACAAGGGGATGGTAGTACCTCCCGTAAATTTGGCGGAACCGGACTGGGACTGGCCATTGCTAAAAAATATGCTAATCTCCTGGGTGGAACGGTCCGTGTTAAAAGTATTGTGAACCAGGGGTCGGAGTTTATTCTCTCCCTACCGATTCATTATTCGGTTGAAAATAGAATTGAAGAAGACCATCGCCCGGAACCTGAAAGGTTTAAACGCGTGGTTAAACAAGAGCTGCGATCATTACCGGACAAACCAAATTCCGATCCGTCAACAAAGACTTTATTAATGGTTGAAGACAGTGAACCAGCGGTGATCCAGATCAGAGATCTGCTGGAAGAAAGTGGTTACACCATTCGGGTGGCCAGAGATGCTAAAGAAGCCTTTGGGATCATTGAAGAGGTTATTCCTGATGCCATGGTCTTGGATTTAATGATGCCGGGAATTGATGGCTTTGAGTTGCTCCATACCTTGAGAGAAGCCGAAGCCACCGCGCATATTCCGGTTCTGATTCTCACAGCCAAACACATTACTAAAGATGAATTGAAATTCCTGACCAAAAACAATATTCATCAACTGATTCAAAAAGGTGATGTGAACAAGGATGAGCTGAAAAAAGCCGTCGCATCGATGCTCTATCCCGAAATCAAAGCGAAAAAAGCAAAGCGGTTTGAGCCACAACCCAACCAGCGAAAACCGCTGGTACTGGCGGTTGAAGATAATCCGGATAATATGATCACCGTAAAAGCTCTGCTTGAGGATCATTTCCGGGTATTGGAGGCCGTTGACGGCCGGGAAGGAATCGAAATGGCCAAACAGTTTGTGCCGGATCTGATCCTGATGGATATCGCCCTGCCAGGTATTGATGGCATCCAGGCATTCAAGGTTATCCGGGAACTGCCAGCGTTACAAAACATTCCGGTGATTGCTTTGACTGCCAGTGCCATGACCCAGGACCGAGAAGGGATTTTAGCCCAGGGATTTGATGCCTTTATTCCCAAACCAATCATTGAACGGGAGTTTTTGAAAGTAATCAGAGAGGTGCTCTATGGCAGATAAGATTTTGAAATTTTTAGCAATTGATGATAATCAGGACAATTTAATTACTATGCGAGCATTGATCAGAGAAGCATTTCCAGAATCGGTGGTGCTGACCGCAACAAGCGGTGTCAAAGGGATTGAAATAGCCAAACAAGAAGATCCGGATGTGATCTTGCTTGATATTGTGATGCCGGGAATGGATGGCTTTGAGGTTTGTCAGCACTTGAAAGCGGATCAGGAGACACAAGAAATACCGGTAATTTTTGTAACCGCCATAAAAGGCGATCGGGAGCATCGAATCCTGGCATTGGAATCCGGTGCCGAGGCATTTCTGGCAAAACCCATTGATGAATCAGAACTCACGGCCCAGATCCGGGCGATGGTAAAAATCAAAATGGCCAATCAACAAAAACGTGATGAACAAGGTCGGCTGGCTCAGATGGTCGAAGAAAAAACCGCGGAACTGAAAGCGGCCCATCAAAAAACGATTGAATTGCTGGAAAGCTTGAAAATCAGTGAAGAAAGAAACCGCAGACTGATCAGCCAGATGGAACAGGGTTTAGCAGTACATGAAATTCTTGTTGATGAAAAGGGCAATCCGATTACTTGTAGCTTTTTGTATGTGAACAATAGCTTTGAACGGCTCACGGGATTGGAAAGCAAAAATATTCTAGGAAAAACGCTGAGCGAAATTATGCCCGAATCAAGAGATTTTTTGATGGACAAATACACCAGATTATTAAAAAATCGCGAATCAATCCGGTATGAGAAATATTTTGATCAGTTTCAAAAATATTTTGAAGTGGTGGCCTATTGCCCACAACCGCAACAGGTAGCAGTGATTATATCTGATATTACCGAACGGAAAAAGACGGAAGAAGAGATCCGTTTCTTAAGTAACCATGACTATCTGACAGAGGTCTACAACCGACGCTATTATGAAGAAGCATTGGAGAGAATTGATCGAGAAGAAAACCTGCCTCTGAGTCTGGTCATTTCGGACGTCAACGGATTAAAATTGATTAATGAATCCTTTGGACATGTCATGGGGGATGAACTGTTAAAAAAGGTGGCTGATGTTATCCTCGAGGAGAGTCGTGACAGAGACATTGTGGCCAGACTTAGTGGTGATGAATTTATTATTCTGCTTCCGAAAACGAATGAATTAGAGACTGCAAAAATAGTAAAACGAATGAAAACAGCCGCAATGAAAGAGTCAATTGGGGCCATTAATTTCTCTATTTCGTTTGGCTATGAAACAAAAACCAATATGAACCAGGATATCCAGGAGATATTGAAAAATGCCGAGGACAATATGTATCGGCATAAGCTTTATGAAAGTGCCAGCATCAAAAACAAGACCATTGACCTGATTATGAACACACTTTATGAAAAAAGCAGCCGGGAAATGTTGCATTCAAAAAGAGTCAGCGAAATTTGCGAAAAAATTGCGGAAAAAATGAATTTTGATCAAGATGACATCAGCCAGGTGAAGGCCGCCGGTTTAATTCACGATATCGGAAAAATGGGGATTGATGAGAAAATTCTGAATAAACCCGGAGGATTGGATCAGGATGAATGGAAAAAAATTCAACGCCATCCAGAGATTGGTTATCGAATTTTAAGTTCGTCCAGTGAATTTTCAGAATTGGCAAGATATGTGCTCGAACACCAGGAGCGATGGGACGGAAATGGGTACCCGAAACGACTGATGGGGGAAGAAATTTCCATTCAGGCCAGAATTATCGGGGTGGCAGATGCCTTTGATGCGATGACCTGTGACCGCGCCTATAGGAAAGGACTGAGTGTGGAAGAAGCAGTGGCGGAAATAAACCGATGTTCGGGTACGCAATTTGATCCAGAAGTCGTTGCAGTATTTGTGAAAAGAGTTTTAAATACAATTGATCATTGCGATCGAAAAATAAGTAGTAATGATTTCAGCTGATCATAGAAAAGTGAGAGTCTTTGCTGAAAAATGAAAAAGGGAAATAACGATGAAAAAAACACAGATCAAAACAATCAATGAAGCCGTACAGGCTTTGATCCAGGGAAATAAAAATTACGTGAATGCTCAAAAAACTGGAAATATTTCACAGGAGTTGAATCCATTATCAGCAGAAGATGGGCAACAGCCCTATGCGGTGATCGTAACCTGCTCGGATTCGCGAGTACCCTCGGAGTATATTTTTTCGGCCGGTGCGGGTGAGCTCTTTGTAATTCGAACAGCTGGGCATGTGATTGGGAATTTTGAATTAGGTAGCATTGAATATGGGGTCAAGTATCTTGGGGCAAAAGTGGTTTTCGTGCTCGGACATAATCATTGCGGCGCGGTTAAGGCGGCTATGGGTAGTCATGGCAAAGGTTATGTTCAAAAAATATTAGATGAGATTATCCCGGTTATTACCGGGGAAGATGATGTTGAAAGGTGTGAAAAGCTGAACATCGAAAACAGTATCCGACGAATCATGGAAAGCGAAATGATCAGTGAATATGTAGATGAAGGCCGGGTGAAAGTTATTTCTGGGAAATATGATATCGAAAACGGGATGGTCGAATTTTTTTAACAGCCCCTTTTTTTATGTCATCTAGGACAGTGAAACCGGAGCCATTATCTTTATGAGTTCAGTCATAAATCCCATAAAGTAGAGAAAGATGTAGATTAAAGGATTAAGATTTTTCTTAGTCTTTTTTTTACGTTCAGACACAAGCAACTCACAAAATAATTTTGTAATCGTATTAATCGGGCGAAGTTATTGAAACCGCTTGACAAATGTAGATATTGAGCTATGATGAATAGAGACTACCTTACGGTAGGTAGGGTGAGGAGGGTAAGCCTGTGGAAACAAAAAAAAAGATAATGAATTCGGCATTTAGATTGTTTGCCGAAAAAGGAAATGAATTTTCATTGACGGAAGTAGCCAATGAAGTTGGGATAAAAAAAGCATCCATTTATGCTCATTTTAATAGCAAAGAGGTGCTGCTTTATGAAGTGATCGATCAGGAAATTTACGAGTACTTTTTTGAGATTGACGAACAAAGCCGGGATTTAAAAAGCACCTTCGATATGATCTTAAATTATTATAGCAAATCCAAGTCAAAGCGCTACTTCTGGAAAAGGCTGTTATTATTTCCACCGATAGCCTTTGAAACAACCTTGATCCAGAAAATAAATAAATTAACCGAGCAGCGCTATGGGATTATCAAAGATTTAATCAAATCCGAAATGG
>JAKLQL010000348.1 GCA_022013395.1 Acetobacterium sp. | reverse complement strand
CCCATTTAAAATACGGCAATTTATTTCTTTGTCCTTAACTTCTTCCACTTCCAGCTGAATCAAACCATCATCAATGAGAATCCGACAGCCATCGGATACCTCCTTGGGAAGATTTTCATACGACACACTGAAACGTTTTTTATCCCCGGAAATAATGTCCGTGGTAAGGGTCACTTCTTCACCGGCAACCAGTTCCACTTTACCTTCAGCAAGGTCCCCGGTTCTGATCTCAGGCCCCTTAGTATCCAGCATAATGGCCACTGGAACGCCCAGTTCTTTACGGACTTCTTTAATCCGTTGAATTCTCGCCGCATGTTCTTCATGACTACCATGTGAAAAATTCAAACGGGCCACATTCATCCCATTGAGAATCAGTTCCCTGAGTATTTCTTTAGTATCTGCTGCTGGTCCCAATGTGCAGACAATTTTCGTTTTTTTCATTTTTATACCTACTTTCTTTAATCACTTTTATATAAAACGCTTTGCGCATTACTTTGTTATTTTATTATTAAATGGATAATACCATGGCGATGTCATAGATATCCTGACGGAATATTTTCGGCATGGCAATGGCTTCCTCCAGCGGGATCCCCTGATATCCGCCTAATCGCTGAACCATAACACTGCCAGTTTCTTTTTTGATGATTGCCTGAACCGCATTATAACCCATGAAGCATGCCAAATTTCGATCAACATTGGATGGGGTTCCCCCTCTTTGAATATAACCTAGATTGGTACCCTTGGTGGTTACCTGAGTACGTTCTTCAATTTCGACACAGTAATCCCGATAAGACCCACATCCTTCAGCGAGCATTACAATGCTGTGTAGCTTGCCCCGGTCTTTTCCAATTAGCAGTCGCTGACAAATTTCGTCGAGGTCGGTTTCAACCTCTGGCAGAATAAAACCTTCAGCACCACCGGTTAAACCTGAAAAAAGGGCAATATCTCCGCATTTTCGTCCCATAACCTGAACGACATTAATACGATTGTGGGAGTAGGTGGTATCTCTTATTTTACTGATGGCATCGAGCGCCGTTGTTACGGCAGTATCAAAACCAATGGTATAATCGCTGCATCCCAGATCATTATCGATGGTGCCAGGAATGCCAATGACGCTAACCCCTTCTTTTTGAAGCGCCAAAGCGCCTTTAAAGCTGCCATCACCGCCGATGATAATCAGATGTTCGATCCCGTATTCCTCAAGAACAGCAGCACCTTTTTTCACCCCAGCGTCGGTTGCAAAAAACTCGCTTCGTGACGTTCTGAGGATGGTTCCGCCACGCTGGAGAATATCCGCTACTGAATAAACATTCAATGGTACAATATCCTCTTCCAGCAATCCGGCAAAACCCCGATGAATACCATAGACTTCAATTTTATTGAATATCGCCGTCCTCACAACTGCTCGGATGGCAGCATTCATGCCTGGCGCATCACCACCACTGGTTAAAATACCGATTCTCATTCTACCTTACCTCCACATTTTTTATTCCTAAAATTTGGCCTAATTCTGTGATAAGTTTTTCTTCAAGGGTAACCCATAAATCTTTATTGGCCCCAAAATTTTTGTTGTCATTTTTAAAATATAATACGACCGGTACCATTCCCGGATACTTCATTAGAATCGATTTTACTGATTTAATCAAGGTTTTTTCTGTTAAATCATCTAAACTCAAAACCAACTTTTTCCGATTCTGAACAACTTCATTGGTTTGATACGTTGCCTTACTTTCTTTTACTTCACTATTTTCATCGTTTTTCATTTCAGAATTTTTCAGGGGTTCCCCAATCGGATAGATTTGCGATGCAATCACCGAGGTACGGGCCTCTTCATTGTAATTAATCCGTCCTTTGATCACCACTGGCTGATCCGTTTTCAAATAGCGACGATAGTCATCATAGGTTTTCGGAAAAACGACAACCTCAATTCGTCCATATAAATCTTCCAAAGTCAGAAACGCCATCATTTGACCTTTTTTTGTCATCATGGTTTTCATTTCCACAATCAAACCGCCAATACTCACCTGTTGCCCGTCCCGGATGCCAGCATCTTTTAAATCCTGATAACTGTCAATGATATTAGAGAATAAGGTCACTGTTTTTTTAAGAATATCCTCATATTTTTCCAAAGGATGACCGGTAACATAAAGTCCAAGAACCTCTTTTTCCAAAGCCAGTCGTTCTTCTTTGGAAAACGGCTGTTTCTGGGGGAAATGATCTTCCTTCAGATTTGCCATTTCCTTTGAATCTGCCAAACCGGCCATATCCAAAAGCGACATTTGACCGGAAATACGGTCTTTTTTCTCCCGTTGGACTTGATCCACAATTAATTCTGCAATCGCCAGCATTTGGGCCCGACTGCTTCCGATGGAATCAAAAGCGCCGCCCTTGATCAAACTTTCAATACTCCGTTTGTTCAACGATTTAAGATCAACGCGTTCACAAAAATCTCGCAAACTCTGAAAATCACCTTTAGCTTTTCGGGCTTCAATAATCGCTGCAATGGCATTTTTGCCAAGACCTTTAACTGCCCCTAATCCAAAACAGATAGAGTTGCCGGAAACGCTGAATTTTTCGTAGCTGGCATTGATACTTGGCGGTAATACATGAATACCCATTTTTCGGCAATCTTCAATATATTTCGCGACTTTTTTTTCATCATCCATGATGCTGGACATTAACGCCGCCATGAACTCCGTGGAATAATAACATTTTAGCCAGGCGGTCTGATAGGCAATGACCGCGTAAGCCGCCGCATGAGATTTATTAAAGGCATACTTTGCGAATTCTTTCATCTCTTCGTATATCTTTTGAGCGATCTTTTCAGAAACACCACGTCGAATGGCACCTTCAACCACTACGCGGCCAGTTTCATCGACTTCTCCATGAATAAAAACCTGACCTTCAGCTTCCATGACATTGCCCTTTTTCTTGGACATGGCCCGACGGACCAAATCACTTCGGCCCATGGAAAAACCGGCTACATCACGAAAGATCTGCATAACCTGTTCCTGATAAACCATACAACCATAGGTGACATCGAGAATATTTTCCAAGATGGGATGATCATACGCGATATCTTTAGGATTTTTTTTATTTTCAATGTACCGGGGGATTTGATCCATTGGACCCGGCCGATAGAGCGAGATCCCGGCGATAATATCTTCAAAACTCCCCGGCTGCAGGTCTTTGATAAACTGCTGCATGCCACGGCTTTCCAATTGGAAAACCCCTAACGTATCGCCCTTAGACAACATTTCATAAACCTTAGCATCATCCATTTCCAGGCTGTCCAGATCGAGACGCTTACCGGTGGAATGTTCAATATTTTCCAGGGCATCCCGAATAACGGTTAAGGTTCGCAGTCCCAGAAAATCCATTTTTAATAGTCCCAGATCTTCCAGCAAGCCCATCGGAAACTGGGTCGTAATCACGTCATTGTTGCGATAAAGGGGAATATATTCGACCAAAGGCAAATCAGAAATAACAACTCCGGCCGCATGGGTTGACGCATGCCGGGATAACCCTTCAATCGATTGGGCGGTTCTTAACAGCTTGGCAATATCTGCATCGGCATCTTCCATTTTTTTGAGTTCAGGGTTTTCTTTGATGGCATCTTCAATGGTAATATTCATGCCCGGATGAATGGGAATTTCTTTGGCTACCCGATCCACTAAGTTGTAAGGCATGTCGAGCGCCCGGCCGACGTCTCGCAGCGCACCCCGGGCAGCCATGGTTCCAAAGGTAATGATTTGGGCAACGCGGTCGTCCCCATATTTTTTGACCACATAATCGATCACTTCCTGGCGCCGTTCGTAACAGAAATCGACATCAATATCCGGCATCGTTACCCGTTCCGGATTAAGAAACCGTTCAAATAGTAATTGATATTTAATGGGATCGATGGTCGTAATATCCAAGCTATAGGCAACCAGACTGCCAGCAGCACTCCCCCGGCCCGGTCCAACCATGATCTGGTTATCTTTGGCATATTTGATGAAGTCCCAGACGATCAGAAAATAATCATCAAACCCCATATTGTGAATGGTTTCCAATTCATATTCTAGTCGTACTTCCAATTCATTTGATAAGTGTCCATATTTTTTATTGAGCCCCTGAACACAAAGCGATTTGAGATAATCTTTAGCAATTGCATCAGCAGGCAATTCAAATTGAGGCAGATGCGTTTTTTCTAAATCAAAAGTGACCTGACAGCGACTGGCAATTCGATTGGAATTTTCGATGGCTTCCGGTAAATCGGGAAATAACTTACTCATTTCTTCCTGACTTTTTAAATAAAATTCATTATTGGGAAAACGCATCCGTTTTTCTTCCTGAACGGTTGCCGCCGTTTGGATACATAAAAGAATGTCATGGTTTTCACTGTCTTCTTTACGGACATAATGGACATCATTGGTTGCAACCATCGGGATATCCAGTTTTTTCGACAATTGGATCACCCGCTCGTTGATTAAAGCTTCTTCTCTGATCCGATGGTCTTGAATTTCTAAAAAGAAATTATCTTTCCCAAAAATATTCTGGTATAATAAACAACGTTCCTCAGCTCCTGCAATATCATTACCTAGTATCTTTTGTGGAATTTCTCCAGCAATACAGGCCGATAGACAGATAATCCCTTCACTGTATTTTCTCAAGCAATCATGATCTACCCGTGGTTTATAATAAAACCCATCGATGAAACCTTTTGAGACAATCTTCATGAGGTTTTTATACCCAAGGTTGCTCTCTGCTAACAAAATAAGATGGGCACGTTCCTTATCATAGACCGGATCTTTTTGTTCGAGACTTCGCGGTGCCACATAGACTTCGCAGCCAATAACCGGGTGAACGTTTTCTTTCAGGCACGTTTTGTAAAAATCGATGGCGCCAAAAAGTACGCCGTGATCGGTAATCGCGACACTTTCCATGCCACTTTCAGCTACTGCTTTTACTAAAGCATTAATCCGACCAAATCCATCTAATAAACTATATTCACTGTGTACATGAAGATGTGCAAATTGTTTTTCCATCTTG
>JAKLQL010000347.1 GCA_022013395.1 Acetobacterium sp. | reverse complement strand
GTTATAAAACAGGAGGAATATGTCTTGGACAATCAGAACTGCTCTTGCACCAGTGAAAAAAATTCGCCTGGGGTGGTAATAACAGCGACGCCCTCTTGTGGGTGTCATGACAAGGAGTCTGACGCGATCACCCAGCCGGCTTCCTGCTGCCAAACGCCGTCGATTCAGCCATCGGGAAAACTTGTTTCAGAAATCGATAATAATCCCCGTTGGATTATCGGGGAAATTGAAACTCCGATCGGAATCGTCCCGCAGATTACTACCAGATTAAATTTTAAAGATGTGCTCGGCGGGTGGAAAGTTCGCTGGGGTATCGGCAGAATGAACTATAAAATCAATCCCGGTCTTTACGGCGTGGGAAGTCCCGATCAGGATTCGCCGATTCTGGTTTCAGGCAATTACAAACTTTCTTTTGATGCTTTGCGAAAAGAACTCACCGGGCTGAACGTGTGGATTCTGGTCATCGATACCAAGGGCATCAATGTCTGGTGTGCCGCTGGAAAAGGAAGTTTCGGTACCAAAGAGATCGTCTCAAAATTGGCCCAAACCAGGTTAAAGGAAATCGTATCGCATCGAAAAATAATTTTGCCCCAGTTAGGCGCATCGGGCGTAATCGCGCAGGCTGTTTTTAAAGAATCTGGATTTCGGGTCAGTTATGGACCCGTCCGAGCCAGGGATATTAAAGCCTTTCTCGAGGCTGGCATGATTGCAACCGACAGCATGCGAACCGTCAGATTTACGCTGTATGATCGACTGGTGCTGACTCCCATTGAACTGGTTGGAACGATCAAGCAGTCCCTGATGATTTTTGGGGTATTGTTACTGTTGAACTTTGTGGTAACAGAACCTTTTGGTCTCATCGATGTGGGGGCGTACATGGGTGCTGTTTTAATCGGCTGTGTGCTGACTCCGGTGTTACTGCCGTTTATTCCCGGAAAAGCCTTTGCTTTCAAAGGCTGGCTGTTAGGTCTGGTGGGCACCCTTGCCATCATTGCCTTCAGTCATGAGACTTTCAGTTTGGGAATTCCGCTGGTTGGCATTTTCGGATATCTGCTGACCTTTCCGGCCATTGCTGCCTATTACGCGATGAATTTTACTGGCTCATCAACCTTTACATCACACTCCGGAGTTCAGAAAGAAATGCGGATTGCGGTTCCCGGATTGTTTTTTTCAATTGGTGCTGGCGTTCTTCTACTCTTGATTAGTCACCTGTTTTAATCGAGTTGTTTAATACGATAAAGGAAAAACATATGAAAAATCGTTACTTTAAAAATGTCGTATCCCTTAAGCTGGATAAAAGTCGTTGTGTCGGATGCCGACGCTGTCTTGAGGTTTGCCCACATCTGGTCTTTGAACTGTTTGAAGGTCAAAGCCAGATCCGTGACAAAGATGCCTGCATGGAATGTGGGGCCTGTGCCATGAATTGTCCCACTGACGCCATTACCGTGAAGACCGGGGTAGGATGCGCTTCGGCTATTCTCAAGAGCATCTTTACTGGAGCCGAACCCAGCTGCGATTGTGAAGGTGGCCATGAATCGGATAGCTCCTGCTGTTAGCAGAGAAGGCTGATCGTCAGAGCTGTAATCCTCTGACCTGGTAGCAGCTTTAAGACAAAAGCAGCAATGGATATGTGATAATAAGTTATATTTAAACGAAGTGATGAACCGGGATTCATCACTTCAGAAGGTGGTCACTATGTTTATAAATAATCATGATGGATTGGAATTATCAACAGCGATGCTGATTGATGCCGCCGAGCAGCGGGGCATTGTGGTTGATATTCTGGATCGGGAAGATAATTTCATCCGGCTTAAAAAAGGCAGTAAGACCGAATACATCAAACAGGCGACCCGGACATCCGCGGATAGCTATATTGCGCCCTTAATTATGGAAAACAAAGAAGTCACCAAGCTGATTCTCCGGGAAAAGGGTATCAATGTGCCGTCGGGGATTAAGGTCAAATCAGCAGCTGAAGCGATGGTGCATTATCAATCATTCCGGGGCAAAGATATTGTGATCAAGCCCAAATCTTCCAATTTTGGCCTGGGGATCGTTATCCATAAAAATCTCCAATGCGAAAACTGCTATCGGACGGCGGTGATCCAGGCATTCGCTCATGATACATCAGTCTTGATTGAAGAATTTGTGCCTGGCAAGGAATATCGGTTTCTGGTTATCGGCGATGAGGTTGTAGGGATTCTCCACCGGGTGCCGGCCAATGTGGTGGGCGATGGGGTTCATACCATTGAAGCGTTGGTGGCTGAAAAAAACCGGAATTCGCTGCGGGGGAAGGGCTATGTCACCCCGCTAGAAAAGATTCAGCTAGGGAAAACCGAAATTGCTTTTCTCAGTGAACAGAATAAATCCATCGAGACCATTCCCGAGCATGGCGAAACCGTCTTTCTCCGGGAAAACTCCAACATCAGTACCGGCGGGGATAGCCTTGATTTTACCGATAATATTATTGATGACTACAAGGCCATTGCAGTAGCCGCAGCCCAGGCCGTCGGTGCCCGGATCTGCGGCGCTGATATCATCATCCGGGATATTCGTGAAAAACCCGATGCTACAAACTACAGCATCATCGAACTGAACTTTAACCCGGCCCTGCATATCCACAATTATCCCTTTGTCGGCGAGAACCGCCATGTGGACGACAAGGTGCTGGATTTGCTGGGGTTTTAGGTAAAACGGCAGCCTGGTAAAGCCCCTCAGTCAGTTCGGAAAAGTCACCAAGTTTAACACCTTCAAAAATCTCCGTTACTGCAAAGGTAATAGGGATTTTTTTATTTAATCACTTCATGATAAGTTCATTGACAAGTCAAATTGCCATGTGTTAGGATGGGTTTAACAAACTGAAAGTATGTGAAAATATCTATTAAAGAGGAGAATCGCAATGCAAACCTTTGAGCATGTTTTTCAACCGCTGAAAATCGGAAAACTCACCGCCAAAAACCGAATTGAGGTCTCACCGGCCGAGCCGATGCTGGCATCACTGGATGGTTACGTCACCAATGAATTCATCACCTATACGGCGGCCATGGCCAAGGGTGGGGCCGGGATTGTCACCGTTGGCGACAGCCCGGTTACCAAAGACTATGCTGCCCATTCTAAATACGTCATCAATTTGTCCGACAACTATGTGGTTCATGGCTTGTTCCAGCTTACTGATGCTATTCATCGTTATGGGGCGCTCGCTAACATCGAGTTGAATCTGCGGGATGAAGAGCACCTGCCGGCAGATTTCACCAAAGATGAAATCAAAAGCATCATCCGGGATTTTGCCGATGCCGCCGAGCGCTGTAAAAAAGCCGGGTTTGACATGGTCATGCTTCATGGCGGTCACGGCCATGTGGTGGCCAATTTCTATTCTCAGGCGATGAACAAACGGATCGATGAATACAGCTGGGACACCATGGAAAACCGCTGTCGTTTTGCCAATGAGCTGATCGATGCGGTGCGGGAACGAATTGGTACTGAGATGGCCATCGAATGGCGGATCAGCGGCGACGAGCTGACCCCAGGTGGAGTAGGCGTGGAAGACGCCCTGGCCTTTGCCAAATCAATTCAGCATAAAATTGATATGATCCACGTTTCGGTGGGAAATCTCTATGATCCGATGACCATTGGGATGATGATCCAGCCGGCTTATCTTCCAGTGGCCACCAATGTCCGGTTTGCTCAGCGGTTTAAGGAAGAACTGGATATTCCGGTGGTTACCGTCGGCTCGTTTAACATGGAACTGGCTGAAGATGCCTTGGCTACCGGCAAGGCTGATATGGTCGCGATGATCCGGGGCTTCATTGCCGATCCCGATCTGGTCAACAAGGCAAAAGACGGCATTGCCGATGAAATCCGCCCTTGTATCCGCTGTTGTATCTGCACCGGTGATCCAGATCCTCATGCTTCACCCAAACCGATCCGTTGCAGCGTCAATCCATTAGTTGGCCGCGAAGGGCAAATTACCGAGATTCCCAAAGCCGAAGTCAGTAAAAAGGTCATCATCGTCGGTGGCGGCTGCGCCGGTATGGAAGCCGCTCGCTGGCTGGCTACCCGGGGGCATCAGCCCATCATTATTGAAAAAGATACCCAATTGGGAGGCAGTTTGATTCCGGCGGCCGCCAATCCGATCAAGGGTGATGTCAGCCGCTACCTGGACTGGTCCGTAAATCTGACCGAGAAAATGATGGATATTGAGGTTCGCAAAAATACCCTGGCCACCAAAGCACTGATCGAAGCGGAAAATCCCGATGCTTTAATCATCGCCACTGGCAGCAGCCCGATTATTCCCAAGCTTCCGGGAATCAGCAAAGACAAGGTGGTGTTGGCTATGGATGTGGATATGGGCAAAGCGATTGTCGGCAAAAAGGTTGTTCTGGCCGGAGCCGGCCTAACCGGTACCGAAACGGCACTAACCTTAGTCAACCAGGGGCACGAGGTAACGGTTATTGATATGCAGACGGTGGATGAAATTGACCGAAACGGTCTGGCCGGGATTCTGACCTATGCCACCCTCCGGGGAATGGCTGCTCAGGCTGGAGTTCTGCTGCGAGAAAAGGTGAAACTGGTGGAAGTCACGGATGATGGTGTAATCATCGAAAAAGAAGACGGCACCACCGAAACCCTGCTTTGCGATACTGTGGTTCTGTCATTAGGGGTCAGACCCAATTGCCAGGTCATTGCGGAATTATCTGGCCTGGTGGCGGATACGACGATTGTCGGGGATTGTACAAAACCGGGCAATATCACCTCCGCTGTCCGGGAAGGGTTCTACGCTGCACTGAATATAAATTAAGGTGATACATAAAACATAACTAAACAGAATACTAAATAAATAAAAGTCAGCTTTTCATTGCGAAAGGCTGATTTTTTTAGAACCGATAAAGGTTAAGTAAAATAATTTGGCAAATTATTTGCATTGAATATGAAAACAAAAAATAGTATCAGTCATTGGTCTAAACGGCACTAAAGATTTCCTTAGGCAATCAAATTTCTCAGAAAATCGGCTTCAGTCCATAGATCCCATGGGGAGGGTTGTTGCAAAAATTATGTAATCATCAAAACGAATTGATATGATCAATAACATTCATTTCACAAATTGTATATTTTCTTATATAATAAAGCAATCAATACGAAGGAAAAACAAGGAGAATAAAATGGGAAAAACAATCGCTGAAAAAATATTTGATGCACACCGGGTCGACGAACCGTTCCCCGACACACATGTGCTGAAACTGGACCGGGTTTTCTGTCATGAAATTACCACCCCCATTGCCATTACCGATCTGATGGCCCGGGGTATGGACCGGGTCTTTGATCCGACCAAGATTAAGGCCGTGATCGACCATGTGACACCAGCTAAGGACTCAAAAACGGCCGAACAGGGAAAAATTCTCCGGGATTGGGCCCGCAGACACGCGATTAAAGACTTTTTCGATATCGGCAAAAACGGTGTCTGTCATGCCATTTTTCCCGAAAAAGGCTTTGTCCGACCCGGTTATACCATCATCATGGGGGATTCTCACACCTGTACCCATGGCGCCTTTGGAGCTTTCGCCGCCGGAATCGGCACAACGGACCTGGAAGTCGGGATTTTAAAAGGTGTCTGTGCCTTCCATTTTCCCAAGACCATTAAGATTGTGTTAAAGGGCGAATTAAAGCCAGGGGTATTCGCCAAGGATTTGATCCTTTTTATCATTAAAGAGCTGACCGTTAACGGTGCCACCAACATGGTCATCGAGTTCACCGGCCCAGTGGTGGATGCCATGTCCATGGAATCCCGAATGACCCTGTGCAACATGGCCATTGAAGCCGGCGGTACCTGTGGCATCTGCTATCCCGATATGACCACCGTCGACTACCTGTGGGAGTTCATCAAGGATGAGTTCGCCACCAAAGCAGACGCGCTGAAAGATTATTCCAAATGGGTATCCGATGCCGATGCCGAATATGAACGAATTTGTGAATACAATGTTTCGGAACTGGAACCAATGGTAACCATCGGTTTTAAACCGGACCAGGTCCGCACCGTGAAGCAAGAAGCAGGCACAAAAGTCGATCAGATCTACATCGGCAGCTGCACCAACGGCCGGATTGAAGATTTGCGAATCGCCGCCAGCGTTTTAAAGGGCCATAAAATCAGCGATAATGTGCGCGCCATTGTTAGCCCGGCAACCCCGGCGATCTATTCCATGGCCTTAAAAGAAGGACTCATCGAAATCTTCCAGGATGCCGGTTTCTGTGTGACCAATCCCACCTGCGGGGCCTGTCTGGGGATGAGCAACGGAGTATTGGCTGAAGGCGAAGTCTGTGCCTCTACGACCAATCGTAATTTCAACGGCCGGATGGGTAAGGGTGGCATGGTTCATCTGATGAGCCCGGCGTCAGCAGCAGCGGCAGCGATTACCGGCACCATTACAAATTCTGATTTATATAAGGCATAGGTGGAGAGACATGAAAAATTTTAAAGGAAATGTATTATTTTTAGACCGTAGCGATATCAATACCGATGAAATCATCCCGGCAAAATATCTGACCGAAATTACCAAAGAAGCCTTACAACCCAATTTGCTGGAAGATCTGGTCTTACCAGGCTTCAGCAAGGAAGATACCCAGGATAAAGCAGTCCTTGTTACCCGGGAAAACTTTGGCTGTGGGTCGTCCCGGGAGCATGCCCCCTGGGCCCTGGAAGTCAACGGCATCAATGTCGTGATTGCTGAAAGTTTTGCCCGGATCTTCAGACAGAATATGTACAACTGCGGCATGTTTGCCATTGAGCTGGCCAAAGAAACCATCGATGCGCTTTTTACAGATTATGCCGGCAAAGATGTC
>JAKLQL010000346.1 GCA_022013395.1 Acetobacterium sp. | reverse complement strand
ACACGTTCCGGATCTGCTCCCGGTTTATCGATTTTATTGATGGCAACCAGAATTGGAACACCGGCTGCTTTGGCATGATTAATGGCTTCGACGGTTTGTGGCATAACACCATCATCCGCGGCCACAACCAGGACCGCAATATCGGTGATTTGAGCACCACGGGAGCGCATGGCGGTAAACGCCTCATGGCCCGGAGTATCGATCACTGTAATCGCATGGTTTTTGATATTAACGGTATAGGCACAAATATGTTGGGTGATACCACCAGCTTCGCCGGCAATAACATTTGCTTTACGAATTCGATCCAGAAGTGACGTTTTACCATGATCGACATGTCCCATAACCGTAACAACCGGAGGGCGGGGAATTTCGTTTTCGCTTTCTTCTTCATCATATTCTTCCAGAGTTTTTGAAACAACATCTTCAATTTTAATAGCTTCGACTTCAAAGCCTAGCTCAGCGGCAACAATAGCCGCCGTTTCGAAGTCGATCTCCTGGTTAATACTCACCATAGTACCTGAAAGCATCAGGGTTTTAATAACTTCGGTGGCACTTATTTCAAGAATGTCAGCTAACTCGCCAACGGTTAAAAACTCGGGAATTTCAAATATCTGGTTTAATTGAACAGATTTCTTTTTTTCATCTTTTATTCGTTTATAAACGCTTCTTGCTGTTTTTTCTTTTTTACTGTGATCCCGAACCTTAGGCGTTTGGCCCTGGTTTCCAGATGCGGGTCGTTTTTTATCTTCAGTTTTTTTCGGCACATTGCCCCCTGTATTTTGTTGATTTTTTTGTGGTGGTCTGGTTGGTTTTTTCGTATCTGCACTCGCTTTCGGGGCAACTTGACTTGTTTTTACGGTCGTCGTTTCCTTGACCGGTTCTTTTTTCCTCTCAGCTCCCAGCTCTGCTTGATACTTATCTTTATCGAATTTTTCTTCAAATTCGGTAATTTGTTGATCAGTCAGGGCGCTCATATGGTTTTTTACAGGAATATTGTGCTTATTTAAAATAGCTACGAAATCTTTACTTGGAATATTATATTTTTTTGCTAAATCGTATACTCTTAATTTTGACATATTATTCCTCCCTTCAAAATTTAATTATTTCATTTGTTTTTTCTCTGACAGTTGCTGACGAACAATTTCGACAACATCACTTTCTACTTTTCTTTTAAATGCCCGTTCCAGGTAATTTTTACTCAGGAATTGATCCACACAGGCATCAGACGTGCATACATAGGCACCGCGTCCATTTGCTTTTCCAGTGGGATCAAAAAAAATTTCACCAGATTTATCTGATACAATCCTAAATAAGTCGCGCTTATCAAATTTCGAATGGCATATAACACAGGTTCTCTGTGGAATTTTTTTCATTGTACCTCCCTGACATTGTTT
>JAKLQL010000345.1 GCA_022013395.1 Acetobacterium sp. | reverse complement strand
TCGCCAACTACAAGCAAGCTTGTGATTGGCTCATTGCCTTCACGAAAACAATTTCGTAACGTGTAGGCGAACAGCACAAGAAAATGTTGTTCGCCCTAGTGTAGAAATTGTTTCGTGCGAAACTGGGCACAAAGCTCACGGCACTTTCGCAATTATCGAATAGCATCTTAGAAGGAGACGAACATGATTGATCGTTTTGCCCATACCAATAAACTCAGCAATGCCAATCCTACTGTTAAAGTAGTGGTTTCATTAGTCATGCTCCTGTCGGTTTTTTTTATCAATCAACCCCTGTATATGGCAGGGGTTTTTGGTGTCATGGTGGGATGTACCCTGTTGTGGGCAAAAATTCCGGTACGTATTTATCTGCATACTCTGATTTTTGACTCCCTGTTTATCATTCCCGGAGCGATTGCGTTATTGTTTACCATCTCTCAGGGAGAGGGGGACTTCATCTTTGCATTTAACTTTTTTCAATTTACGATTGGCATCACAACTACCAATCTTATTTTAGCCAGTCTGGTCTTTTGCAGAGCGATGTCGGGTGTCTCCTGTATGCTTTTTTTAATTTACACAACCCCGGTGATGCAAATTGCGGGAGTCATGAAAAAAGCACATATCAGCAATACTTTTTTAGAAATATTTATTTTAACCTATCGCTTCATCTTTGATTACTGGGAAAAAATAAAACTCATGGCAACCGCCCAGGAACTGCGTTTTGGTTATCGCAGTTTTAAAGTCGCCATTCAATCCGTCGCAATGATGTTAAGCAATTTATTTCTCATGGCCATCCAGAGCTACGAGGAGATGACCCAAACCCTGGAATTAAAACAATATCAGGGAGACTTTCATGTAAGCTATAGGAAAGGTCTTAAAAATGATTAAAACAGAAAATTTAACCTATCAATATCCAGATGGCACCAAAGCCTTGAACAACGTGTCCATTGACGGAACCAAGGGAAATTGCATCGCCCTCATCGGTGAAAACGGTGCCGGTAAATCCACCCTGATGTCAGCCTTGATCGGGCTGATCAAACCAACCGAGGGAAAGGTATTCTTTAAAGAAGAACCCTTATCTTATAAGAAAAAATATCTCTATGAATTTAGAAAATCAATTGGGCTGGTGATTCAGGAGTCCGATAAACAAGTCTTTTATTCCGGAATATATGATGATGTGGCCTTTGCACTGCGAAATATGGGCATGGAAGTTGATGTTATCGATCAGCGGGTGAAAGCGGCGATGGAAGCTACTGGCATTACCCTGTTGGCAGATCGGCCAGTGCATTACCTTAGTTATGGACAAAAGAAACGAGTGGCCATGGCGGGTGTTTTAGCGGTTGAACCGGAGATTATTCTGATGGATGAACCGACTTTAGGGTTGGACCCCAAAAGTAAAGCCGGTGTCAAAGCCATTATCAAAGGCGCCTTATCCAAAGGCATTAAGATTATTTTATCCAGCCATGACATGGATTTTATTTATGAATTTTGTGATTATACCTATGTGCTCCATCATGGTGGGGTGCTGGTTGAAGGTGAAACCACTGAAGTTTTCAAAGACACCAAAGCGTTGGAAACCGCCAGTCTGGAACAGGCGACCATGACCCGATTGGAACAGTGTCTGGGGATTAAGGGGTTTCGCAGCATTACCGCTCTGGAAGAAGCGATCAGGAATCAGAAAAAGGAGGTTCAAGCGGATGAAACTGGTAGTAGCGGGAATCAATCATAAGGATACACCTTTAGAGATTCGGGAAAAAGGGGCATTTCTTCATCGCACCCTGAATGAGGCCATCCGGACGCTTTTAAATGAAGCCGACATTGCCGAGGTGATTATTCTGTCGACTTGTAACCGCAGCGAGATCTATGTGTCCACCCGCAATGAAGATGCAGCCGGAAAAATATTGACAGACTTTTATCTCCATGAAAAATCAGCAGAACTGGAACCCTATCTTTTTGTGAAAAAAGAACGAGAAGCAATGGTTCACCTTTATGAGGTGGTCACCGGTCTGGACTCCATGATTTTGGGTGAAGACCAGATTTTGGGACAGGTCAAAGATGCGCTGGAAAAATCCCAGGCGATCAAGGGCTGTGGAAAATATCTGACGAAAATGTTCCGCGAAGCGATCACTTTTACCAAAAAAGTAAAAACTGATTATAAAATTTCCGAAACGCCCTTATCCCTAAGTTCAACAGCAGTAAAGCATATCAAGCGTGAGTATCCCGAAGACTATGGGGATAAAAAAATATTGATCATCGGTTCGGGAAAAATGGGGGTTTTGGCACTGCGCTACATGAAGGCAGAAGGCTTTCAGAACCCTTATATGACGAACCGAACCTTTCATAATATGCATGAATGCGAAGCCATTCACGAAAACGTCCAGATGATCCACTATGAAGACCGCTACGACATTATTCCAGAGATGGATGTGATCATTACCGCCACCGCATCGCCCCATGTGATTTTGAAGGCAGATGAAATGAAGCCACTGAGTAAACCGTTGACAGTGATCGATTTAGCCCTGCCCCGGGATGTCGAAGAAGCGGTGGGCAGTATGGACAAGGTCGAATTGCTGACCATTGATGATTTCAAAAATATCATGGACGAAAAAATGGCCTACCGGGTCAAGATTGCTGAAAAAATTGCCGCGGAAATTCAGGATGAAATCGATGGACTGCTTTCCTGGGTAACCCACGCCAAGGTGGATAACATGGTTCGGGATTTAAATGAAACCTCCCGGCAATTGGCCGAGGAAACCATTGAAAACCTCTGTGGCCGGTTAAACCTGACCGAAAAAGAAGAAATCTATCTGACCAAGGTGATCCGCTCCAAATTCCGAGAAATGGTCATGCCGCCGATTAAACAATTGAAATCGTTGGACGATGAAGCTCAAATTATTGGCATTGAAAAAACGGTGACCTACCTTTTTCCGGGAATTCAGGATAAAACCATCCCGGAGGATCAAAAGAATGATGACACCGCTGCTATTTAACTTAAAAAATAAAAAGGTCCTGGTGGTTGGCGGTGGTAAGGTTGCCGCCAGACGGATTGTCACCTTATTGGAAAACGGCATGCAGGTTATCGCAGTGAGCCCGGATTTTTCCGAGGCGATCATCAAAACCGAGAACTGTCAGCTGACCCTGATCCATGCCGGTTATCACAAGGATCAACTCACCGATATCGATTTGGCAGTCGCTGCAACCGACAACCGCGAGTTAAATCACCAAATTAGAACAGACTGCGCGTCTCTTAAAATTTGGTGCAACCGGGTGGATGATCCGGAGGATTCGGACTTCATTTTTCCCAGCGTCATCCGCCGGGGGGATTTAACCCTGTCGGTTTGTACCGAAGGAGCCAGTCCTTTTTTAACGAAAAACATTGTTGCCGAGCTGGCAAATCGCTATGATGAGAGTTATACTGAAAAAACTGCCTTATTGCGATCGCTGCGACAGACAATTTTAGCTGGAGCCGGTTCACAGAAGCAAAAAACCGAAAAACTTAAAGAATTGGCCAACTGTTCCAATGCGGAACTTAGGTCAAAACTAGGAAATAACTGACAATTGGAGATAAGATAAATGAATATAAAAGTTGGAACAAGGGGCAGTACGCTGGCCCGAACCCAAAGCCAGTGGCTGATTGATGTCTTGGCTAAAGCCCATCCCCAGATAAATTTCGAAATGGTCATCATTAAAACAAAAGGCGATCTGGTTCAGGATAAACCACTGGACAAAATCGGCGATAAGGGATTGTTTACCAAGGAACTGGAAGATGCGTTGCTATCCGGTGAGATCCATATGGCCATCCACAGCATGAAGGATATGCCCTCAAAATTGCCCGATGGATTGGTATTGACAGTTCCAACCGTTCGGGAAGACCCCCGGGATGTGCTGCTGACACCCCATCAAATTACATCGCTGGATCAGTTGCCCAAGGGTGCGGTCGTGGCAACCGGAAGCAAACGACGAATCTGTCAGCTGCAAAAACTGCGGCCGGATGTGGAAATCGTGGGGATTCGCGGCAACATCGATACCCGGATTCGCAAGATGCAGGAACAGCAATTGGATGGCATCATTCTGGCCGCTGCCGGCCTGAAACGGATTGGCCGCTTGGCAGATTCAGCCTATCAGACCGTGACCTTGCCAGAGAACACCTTTATCCCGGCACCCGCCCAGGGCATCCTGGCAGTGGAAGTTCGGGAAGATAATGAAACGGTCAAAGAACTAATGGCCGCCATCAGCGATCCAGACACCATCATTCAGATGAAAGCAGAACGAAGTTTTCTAAATGCACTCAACGGCAGTTGTCATATTCCGGTTGGCGCATTTTGTGAAATAAAAGAAGATACCATTGTACTGTACGGACTTTATGGTCTGGAAGACGGCAGTCATGTGGTAACCCAATCCATTGAAGGATTACCCGAGGAGGCAGAAAATTTGGGAAAACAATTAGCAGCAGCATGTTATACAGCAGTGCATACAAAACCGGGAAAGGTCTATCTGGCCGGCGGCGGTTGCGGCGATCCCGGTCTCTTAACCGTTAAAGCCAAGGATATTTTAACCAAAGCCGATGTGGTGGTCTACGATGCGCTGGTTAATGAAAGCTTTTTAAATGATGCCCGAGCAGATGCCGAAATCATCTATGTGGGCAAACGGGCTGGCAATCATGCCATGCGTCAGGAAGATATCAATGCTTTATTAGTCCAAAAAGGCCAGGAAGGCAAACTGGTGCTGCGCTTAAAAGGCGGTGACCCTTATGTCTTTGGTCGGGGTGGCGAAGAAGGCGAAGACCTTTATGATGCCGGGGTGTCGTTTGAAGTAATCCCCGGGATTACCTCGGTTATCGGCGGATTGGCCTATGCCGGAATTCCCATTACCCACCGGGATTGTGTGTCATCCTTTCATGTGATTACCGGACATTTAAAATCCAATGCCTATGACGGCTCATCCGATCTGGACTGGCCGGTTCTGGGCAAGCTCAAGGGGACCATCGTCTTTTTAATGGGGGTCAAGAATCTGGAAAAGATTTGCGACGAACTGGTTAAAAATGGCATGAACCCGGAAATGCCGGTGGCAGTAGTGCATCGGGCATCCACCCCATATCAGCGGGTGGTGACCGGAAACTTAAAAACCATTTATGGTATTGCAACTGAAGCAAAAATCACGGCCCCCAGCCTGATTGTGGTGGGTGAAGTAGTCAATAAACGACAAAAACTGCGGTTCTTTGATGAAAAACCATTGTTTGGAAAAAACATCATCGTCACCCGTTCTCGAGAACAAAGTTCCCAAATGGTTGAAAAAATCAGCGAACTGGGTGGTAATGCCATCGAATTCCCAACCATTAAAATTGTCCCTATCAACGAAGTTGACTGTGACGAAAAGGTGAAAGTCCTGAAGAACTACAGCCATATTATTTTTACCAGCATCAATGGCGTGGAAATCTTCTTTGATTCATTAGCACGCTGCGGCAAAGATGCCCGAGCCTTTGGCAACCTCCACATTACCGCTATTGGCGAAGGAACCAAAAATGCCCTCTTAGCCCGAGGCCTCCAGGCCGATTTTGTGCCGGATAAATATGTCGGGGAAGAACTGGTCAGCGGTCTGGCCCCGCTGCTGGGTAAAGACAGCCGGGTACTGATCCCGCGATCAAAAAATGCCCGGATCTATGTGGTGGAGGAATTATCTAAAATCTGTCCGGTGGATGAGGTCCAAAGTTACGAAACCATCCGAGAAGATCATGCCACTGTTGACCCACTGGAAATGCTAAATAACAAAGAAATTGATTATATTACCTTTACCAGCTCCACCACTGTTCAGTTTTTCGTAGAAAAAATCGGAGCTGCCCATATTGATGCGATTAACACGGCAAAATGTGTCTCCATCGGCCCTCAAACCTCAAAGAAATGTCAGGAACTGGGCATTGATGTGGACATCGAAGCCGAAACATATACCATC
>JAKLQL010000036.1 GCA_022013395.1 Acetobacterium sp. | reverse complement strand
TAAAGAAGTTGGCACAATACAAAATGGACCTAGGCCAGTAGCAACTGAACAGAATTTGATTGGGGTGAATAAAATGGATGTTCAGAAGAACGACCAGCGTTACAATAAAGAATCTTTTTTTGAAGAACTATTTAGACACAATCAGGAAATCATGCTTCTGATCAATCCGGATTCATTAAAAATCGAAGATTGCAATCGCTCCGCCTGTTTGTTTTATGGTTTAACACATGATGAAATGGTCACAAAAAAAATTGGTGATTTTAATTGCTTAAATGAAGAAATGCTCAAGAAAGAAGTCGAAAGCGCCAAAGAAAGCAAAAGAAATAAGTTTTATTTTAAACATCGACTGTCAAATGGCGAAATCAGAGATGTTGAAGTACACGCAAGTCCCTTATCACTGGCAGGTGATGATTATTTGTTATCAACTGTGAGAGATATTACTGATGATCAAATGGATAGTCAGACACTCCGAAAAGAAAATATCCTTTTGGAAAAGCGGGTATCAGAACGAACCTATGAACTGGAAGAGCTCAATAAGCAGCTTGCTGCCGCAAAAGCAGAATTGGAACGCGAGCTGGTTTTTGTCAGAGCTTTGTTTGAGAGCATTCCCGGATATCTTTATGTTTATGATGAAAGCGGAAGACTGATTAAATGGAATAAAAAACACGCTGAAATGACGGGGTATTCATCAGCCGAATTGGCCCAAATGACCATTGATAAATGGTTTGATGGGGACGATTTAGTTCGGGTTTTGGCAGCGGTTGACCAGGTTTTTAAAACGGGATATGGCGAAGTAGAAGCTAATTTAATCAAAAAAAATGGCGAAAAGCTGCTTATTCGTTCAAACGGCGTCGTCATGACGCTTGATGGAAAGAAATATTTTACGGGTATTGGCCTTGATATTACCGAACAGCGCCAATTGGAAGCGCAACTGGCAAAAGATAGTAAGTTATTGGAAACAACATTAATCTCGGTTGGGGATGGTGTGATTTCCTGCGATCAGGAGGGGCGGGTTTTATTTATTAATCGCGTGGCAGAGAATTTGACCGGCTGGACCAAAAAAGAGGCGTTAAATAAACCCATCGAATTGGTTTTTAATGTGATTAATGATGGAACCCGTGAAAAGTCCGAGAATATTGTCAAGGATGTGATCAGAAAGAGAGAAATCCGAGAACTAACCAATCAGACGCTTTTAATATCGAGGGATGGAATAGAACGCCCGATTGAGGAAAGCGCAGCACCAATTATGGAAGAAAATGGAGCAGTATTGGGTGTTGTGCTGGTGTTTCGTGATTTTACCGAGAAAAAACAGAAATTAGATCAAATTGCCTATTTAAGCTATCACGATCAGCTGACCGGTCTTTATAATCGTCGCTTTTATGAAGAAGAGTTAATGCGAATGGATACGCCCAGAAACCTGCCGCTTTCTCTGGTAATGGGAGATGTCAATGGACTAAAACTGGTTAATGACAGTTTTGGTCATGCAATGGGGGATGAACTGCTAAAGAAATCGGCAGAAATTATCACTAAAGCCTGTCGTGCCGATGATATTATCGCAAGATTGGGAGGCGATGAATTTGTGATTCTCCTGCCTAAAACAGATTCGTTAGAAACTGAAGAAGTCATCAAACGGATCGAAACACTGGCCGAAAATGAAAAGGTTGGAACAGTCGATGTCTCCATATCGTTTGGATTTGAGACAAAATACAAAAAAGATGAGGACATTCAGCAGGTATTCAAAAAAGCTGAAGACTACATGTATCGTCGCAAACTGACTGAAAGTCTGGGAATGCGCAATAAAACGGTCGGAATGGTTATTAATACACTATTTGAAAAAAATCACCGGGAAATGCGGCATTCTCAAAGAGTCAGCAAACTATCAGAAGAAGTTGCCAATAAACTTGGTTTAAATACGAAAGATACCCAGGATTTGAAAACAGCCGGACTGATGCATGATATTGGAAAGATCGGTATTTCGGATGGGATTCTCAACAAGCCGGAAATGCTGGATGAGCTGGAATGGAAAGAAATACGGCGACATCCAGAGGTCGGCTATCGGATTTTGAGTTCGGCTAATGAATTTGCTGAAATAGCGGATCACATTTTGGAACATCACGAGCATTGGGACGGAAGTGGTTACCCGAAAGGGCTAAAAGGTGATGAAATCTCATTGGAAGCCCGGATCATAGCCATTGCAGATGCTTATGATGCCATGAC
>JAKLQL010000344.1 GCA_022013395.1 Acetobacterium sp. | reverse complement strand
TGGACCATTCGAAATCATGAACAAGATTGGAATTAAAAAAGTGTATGAATGTGTGAATGCAATGAGTAATCAATTTCCCGACTTTAAAATGCCTAAATTGTTGCTGACACATTACGTGACAGAAGAGCCATTTGAAATTAATTATGCTAAACCTGGAGCAGCAGAAAATGTCGCCTGAATTGCAATCAGTAGAACAGTTGAAATATCAGGCGGTTAAAAATCAGTCACGCTGATAAGCACAGCAGTAAACGATGAACATTGATAGACTTTATATCGATGCGCCATTTTGCCCGGTCAAAATGGTTAGTTTATGAAATTCTTGGAAAACTCAAAAAGGAAAAGGAGCGGACGCAATGAGTAAATATAGTATTTCTGAAGTTATGGATTCCCTGGGTGTTAATAAATTCACCTGGCAGATATTCTTCATGCTGGGCATAGCGATGGTGTTTGATGGCTATGACTATATGATTGTATCTTACACAATGCCCCAGATCGCAGCAGAATGGGGCTTAAGCGCTATTGCCAAAGGGAGCCTATCATCATGGAGCCTGATCGGTTTGATTATTGGCGGTGCCCTGGCAGGGATTATCTCGGACAAAATAGGTAGAAGAAAAACATTAGTGTTTGCCATTGCAATGTACTCCCTCATGAATATCCCGATTTATTTTTCGAACAGCTTCGAAATGTTTGCCATTTTCCGAGTATTGGCGGGGATCGGATTGGGAGCCTGCATTCCCGTTGTCACCACCACCTATTCTGAATCAACGCCGACTAACAAACGAGCTATTTTTATTACATTCGGGATGGCCTGGATGATTGTTGGCTGGGTACTGGCCGGACTGGTTGCCACTGCCATTGTGCCTGTCTATGGCTGGCGGCTTTGTTACCTGATTGGCGGAATTCCGCTAGTATATGCGATTTTTCTGTACATAAAAATGCCGGAATCAGCTTATTGGCTGGCGAACAAAGGATACCGGGAAAAAGCCGTAAAAGCGCTTCAGCATATTGAACGTGTCGCAACCGGAAAAATGACGAATTGGGATCCCAAGGCGTTAGTCGTCCCGAAATCGCCTAAAAAATCGGGTCCGAAAGCACTTTTTTCCAAACAGTATATTCGGATTACCGCCGGTATCTGGATCATGTATTTTTGTGGCTGCTTTATCGTTTATGGTATCAATGCCTGGTTGCCTTCATTAATGCTTGAAAAGGGTTTAACCCTGACTTCCGCTTATGGACTGGCGATCGCTCAAAATGCAGCAGCGATTATCGCAAACTGTTCAACCGGTTTTGTGGCTGAAGCAGTCGGTCGAAAAAAGAATCTTATTATTTCATTTGGCGTGGCGGCAGTTTCGGTCATTATCATGGCTTCCGTAGGCGGTGGTTTTGGTGCGATTCTGGCGGCGTGTATTTTCCTGGGTTTTGCTGTAAACTACTCGATTACAGCCATTCAGCCGCTGATGGCCGAAGCTTATCCAACTGAATTTCGAAATACCGGAGTATCCTGGTGCCATGCATTTGGACGAATCGGTGGAGCGAGTGCGCCGATCATCGCCGGAATCATCATCGGGATGGGGCAAGGCTATGCCATATCATTTTACTTTTACGTGATTCCGGCAATGATTGGTCTATTGGCTGCGGTATTTCTGGTAAAAACAGAAACTAAAGGGAAATCTCTGGATGAACTTGCCGAAGTAAATTGATAAACAGTTGATTTAATAAAGATCGGATACCAATAACTATATTTGCGATTGTGGATTTGATCAGCAATGGTTAAAAAATTCAAATAAGCTATTGACAATCTATAAATGATAAGTATAATAAATATAACAACGTTCTAGAATATGATTCTAGAATGAGAATACAAAAATACTGTGTTTGGATATTTATCAAGATATGGATTTCATATGGCTGATAAACCAGGATAGTGAATTACGAAGTGACCGTCAAGAATGACAGGTCAAAAAGGAGAATAAAATGAGCAACGGCTACAAAATTGGTATTGTTGGTGCAGGAAATATGGGTGGCGGTATCGCCCAGAAGATGGCACAAGAAGGTTTGGATGTAACATTGGTTGATATGAATGATGCTCAAGTCGAACGAGGCATTGGGATCATCACCGACATGCTACAGCAAGCAGTCGAACGAAAAGTAATTACCGCTGATAAAATGGAGGAAACTTTAAAAAGAATTAAAGGAACAACCTCTTACGAAGATCTTGCAGATATGGATTTGATTGTTGAAGCAATTTTTGAAGACAAGAAAATAAAAGGTGAACTGTTCAAAAAGCTGGATGCGATTTGTGATCCAAAAACCATTTTTGCAACCAATACCTCAAGTTTGTACGTACACGAACTGGCTGCATGGACGAATCGACCAGACAAAGTAGTAGGGATGCATTACTTCTTTCACCCAGCCAAAAACAGACTGCTGGAAGTAATCCCTCATGAAGGAACAAGTGAAGAAACCCTGAATATGGCATTACTGATCGGAAAACTACATGCAAAAACAAACATCATTGTAAAGGATTCACCTGGCTTTTGTGTAAATCGAATCTTCATTCCTTTCTATGTCTCAGCAGTACGGGTTCTGGAACAAGGAATTGCGAATATCCCCACCATTGAAGCAGCTTGCAAAAAAGCATTTGGTATCGGCATGGGACCATTTGAACTGATGAACGTGACCGGTGTTCCAATTGCCGTTCATTCGGCTAAAACACTGGAAGACGAACTTGGCAATTTCTATGCAGCACCACAACGTCTGATTGACCAAGTTGAATCAAAAGAGCTCTTCGACTTAAGCGGTGATGTGGATGAATCAAAAATTCAAGAAGTAACCGATTTCCTTTTCGGTGCTTCATTAGGGGTAGCGTGTCAACTGGTAGACGAAGGGATTGCTTCAATCGAGGATACCGATCGTGGTGCCAAAATTGGTCTGGCATGGAAATTTGGACCATTCGAAATCATGAACAAGCTTGGCATTGCCAAAGTTTATGAAGTTGTTGACGCCATGTGTAAGCGTTATCCTGACTTTAAAATGCCGGAATTACTGGTTAAACAAAATGAAAGCGGAAAACCATTTGAATTCAAATATGTAGAACTTGAAGTCAAAGAGGAGATCGCTTACATCACCATCAATCGACCAGAAGCCATGAATGCCCTGAATGAAACGGTTGTCAATCAACTGGAAAAGAAATTCGATGAAGCAGAAAGTAACGAAGCAGTTAAAGCGATTGCCATTGTTGGCGCTGGAAAAGCTTTTATTGCCGGAGCAGACATCAAATTCTTTATCGAAAACATGGAAAATAAAACCCTCGAACGAACCGTTGAGTTTACCCGCAAAGGTCACGAATTACTGAGACGATTTGAAACGTCAGTTAAACCGACAATCGCGGTGGTTGATGGACTGTCACTTGGCGGCGGAAGTGAATTGGCGCTGGCATGTCAGTATATCGTTGCAACAGCAGCAGGCTCTTTCGGATTCCCAGAAACCGGAATCGGCATCTATCCAGGTTTAGGTGGCATGATCCGAATGGAAAGACTGGTTGGAAAAGATCTGGCTAAATACTATGTTTTCACTGGTAAATCAATCAGCGCCGAAAAAGCTCTGCAGATGGGAATGATAACCGAACTGACCACCATCGATCAACTGGAAGCAACCATTAAGAAAGTTGCTACTCAAGAGAAACGTGACAAGTACCAGGGTCATACCGATGCTGATGGGTTTGAAAATGAAACAGCCATCTTTGCTGATGAAAATCTGGAAAAAATCATGGACGGTATCGTTCCAGATGGCGTTGATGCAGATTTTGCCAACACAACAATTAAAATCATCGGTAAAAAAGCACCGCTGGCTCTGATTGTGGCAAATGAGCTGATGGAAGCCCAGTCAAAAGTATCAATTGACGAAGCGATCACAATGGAATTAGGACGCCTGATCGAAATGTTTACAACCGAAGATGCATGGGCTGGTTTGACAGCACCTCCGGGAAAAGCACCAGCGTATAAAAAAGCATAAGTAAAAATAATCAAGATATTTGCGAAAGTGTTGTGAGCTGAGTGGTTGGTTTCGGGTAAACTGCAGCGAAGTTCACAGATCTTTCGGAATGACGAAATAACTAAATTAAGAAGGAGAAAATAATGTTTAAAAATGCATATATTCCTTATGGAGGATATTACAGCACACCATTCTGTAAATGGCAGGGAAGTCTTCAGAATGAAAATTCGATTAAGTTAGCGGCGGATACAAGTAAACGGTTTTTCGAAGCAAAGGGTTTTGATTTACAGATGATTGAATTTCTTTATCTTGGACATACCATTATCCAACCAGGATCGTTCTTTGGGGCATCCTGGGCAGCCAACGAAATGGGGTTAAGCATACCGGGAATGGCAGTTTCCCACGCATGTGCGACATCAACAAATACCATTTACTCAGCTGCTTTGGCGGTTGAAACTGGTAACCTGTCAACCGCTTATTGCATGATGTTTGATAAAATTTCAAATGCTCCCCATATTATCTGGCCAAATCCTCAGGGACCAGGCGGTGAAGTATTGTCAGAGAATGTCAACATGGACAATATCAACCGAGATCCTTCAACTGGCTTTGGGATGCTGACAACAGCCGAAAATGTTGCCAAAGAAGGCGGCTTCACAAGGGCAGAAGCGGATGAAGTAACTTTAATGCGCTATGAACAATATGCGGATGCCCTGGCAAATGACCGCGCCTTCCAGAAAAAATACATGTTCCCCATCGAACTGAAATCAAGAAAAAGCACTTTGGTCATCAGCGAAGATGAGGGCGTTACCCAAACAACAAAAGAAGGTCTGGAAAGACTTCGAGCTGTAGCTGAAGGTGGTATTCATACCTTTGGTTCCCAAACCCATCCGGCGGACGGGAATACCGGTATGATTATTACCACTAAGCAAAAAGCAGCGGAATTAAGCACTGAAAAAATACCGGTTCAAGTGATTTCCTATGGCTATAACCGAACTAAAAAAGCCTTCATGCCGGCGGCACCAGCAGGAGCCGTACAAATGGCACT
>JAKLQL010000343.1 GCA_022013395.1 Acetobacterium sp. | reverse complement strand
GATGCAGTTTCTTACCTACCAAACCTCGATTATTTCCGCTATTATGTGAAAAAATGGGATGGTCTGGGAGCCCAGGCAATCGTCACCGCCTGTGTCGGAAATGATATCACGACGCTTTATGACTATCTGGAAAAAACTGGCAACACCCGGCCGATTTTTGCCACGTATGATATTGAAGTCCAGCCCTATGTCATTTCCCAGAGCATGAAAAGCCTGACCCAGGTAACCAGTTATTTTAACAGTACGGCCACAGTTGGTTCAGAAGCAGGATTCATTCAGGCCTATCAGAAGGCCTATGGAAAGAATCCGGATTTACCGGCTGCCCAGGCCTATGTCTCCATGCATCTGGCCGCCGATGCAGCGAACAAGGCCCAGAGCCTGGAGGCGGAGGCCCTCAAAAAAGTGCTGGCCGAAAACAGTTTTGATAGTATTTATGGCAGTTTGAATTTTGATAAACGGCTGATCAACGGGATTCCGGTATTTCAGAAGATCTACGTGAATAACCAGCTGGTACCTAAGGATAATCCGACTGGGGGAGGACAAAGCTAGTGAATAAATCCATTTTTCAGAATAAAGATGATAAAAGTACCAAAAAAAATGAACATTCAGCTTTGATGACCGTCATCGGTCCCGGGAATCTGCTAATTTTATTGGGCATTACCATTTTCCTCGTCTGTGTCATTATTTTTTCAGTGACCGTACCCATTAATATGACGACAACTCTGGATGCCGTAGTATCCTATGGCGAGGGAAATGTTGATGTCGTTGTTGAAAATGAAGGCATTCTGTCTCAAGTCGCCGTTTCCAATGGTGATTACGTCCAACGAGGCGATTTATTGGGAGTGATCACCACCGAAGCCACCGCAACTCCGATCTCAAATGGGGCGGTTCTCACCGATCAGCAGAAGAGTATGGTCAAACGGCAAACCATGATTGTCGCTCCGGAAAACGGTGTGGTTTCGGGACTGAACTATCAGGATGGCGCATATTTGGCGAAAAACAGTACCTTTTGCCAAATTGCCAAAAGAGAAAATAAAGATACCACGGTGGTGGTTCAAGCCTATTCCAACTACGAAGGGGCGATCAATATTAAACAGGGGGACAAGGTTTTTGTGGCCCTGGAATCGGTGAACAGTGATAAGTATGGCTATTTAAGAGGGGTTGTTCGAAGTGTCCAGCTGAGTGGCTTATCTCAGGATGAAACAAGTCCCGTTGAGATGCTGATTATTATTGATCCCAAGGTTGATGCTCAGGGGAATTATGTCTGGACCAAGGAAAACAATGGCTTCACCGGAGAAATCACGGCGGGGACATCGGGCAGTGCAACCATTTTTACCGATAAGTTATATCTCATTGACTTGATTATCTCCTAGAAAGGCGGAACGACTCATGACGAAACCAGAAACCGAAAAAAGTCAGGATGAGAAAATAAAACTGCCTAAAATAGCCAAGGTACCCGTCGTTCTTCAGATGGAAGCAGTGGAATGTGGGGTAGCCTCACTCTCCATGGTGTTAGCCTATTATGGTCGCTTTGAAACCTTGGAGACGTTACGTATCGATTGCGGTGTTTCCCGAGATGGGGTAAAAGCCGGAAACATTGCCAGAACGGCCAGACTTTATGGTCTGGAATCCCAGGGGTTTGTCTGCACCGTCGATAAGTTAAAGGAAATGGAAATGCCGGTGATTATCCACTGGGATTTCAGTCATTTTGTCGTTCTTGAAGGATTTAAAAACAATAAGGTTCATTTATGTGATCCCGCTTCAGGACAGCGGGTGATTACCGAAGAAGAGCTGGGCGCAATGTTTACCGGGGTGGTTATTGAATCACGGCCGGGTCCAGAGTTTAAAAAGGCCGGAGAAAAACCGGATGTCTGGAAGGCTCTGTTTAAACGGCTTTCTCAGACCGGCATGTCTCCCTTAATCTACGCCCTGATTCTGGGTGTTTTATTAGTTATTCCGGGACTGGTCATTGCCAATTATTCGAAAATATTTGTGGATTATTATTTAAATAATACTGAAAAATTTGATATCTTGATTTTTATTTTTATCCTGTTAAATACGGTTGTCCTCCAGGCCATTCTCAATTGGCTGAAAGAAAATGCCCTGGTGAGAATGGAGAATTATATCGCCATTGACAGTGCCGGAACCTATCTGCGCCATGTCCTCCGATTACCGGTGGAGTTTTTCAATCAGCGGCAATCCGGGGACATCAACAGCCGGATGCAGAGCATTAATACGGTAGCAACTGCTTTATCCAGCAATCTGGCACGAATCCTGGTCAATCTGGTGACGGCGTTACTATATTTAATCCTGCTTTTTCAATATAATGTTATTTTGACCCTGATCGGAATTGTGATTACTGGAATTAATATTTTTCTGCTCCAGTATACTGCCAAAAAGAATGCCGACAACAACCGAGTATTGCTTCAATACCAGGGGAAGTCGATTGGCTGGATTATGGTGAATTTGAAATCCATTGAAACCATCAAGTCCATTGGCGAAGAAGATAATTTTTTTACCCGCATCGCCGGACTCAGTGCCGAAACCTTGGCAGTTGAACAGCGGATGGGCCGGATGGAAGCGGTGATCTCGGTGCTACCGACCCTGTTAACCAGTGTTTTAACGGCTTTGATCTTTATGATGGGCAGTGAATACGTCTTAATGGGAACCATGACCATCGGGACCTTTGTCGCTTTTAATACCCTGATGACAGGCTTTACCCAGCCAATGAGCGAACTGGTCAGTACCAGCGCCGCCTTACAAGGGATGATTGCCGACATTCAGCGACTGGACGATGTCGAGAAATATCCCGAAGATGTAGCTCTGGAATCAGAAAAGCTATCGCTTGAAGGGTTTGACTGTGATCAATTGGAAGGCGAAATCGAAATCAAGGAGCTGACTTTTGGCTATAATCGACTCTCAGATCCGATTATTCAGGGGTTAAACCTGAAACTGCGAGCCGGCGGATCAATTGCCCTAGTGGGTTCATCAGGCAGCGGTAAATCAACCATTGCAAAAATGATTACGACCCTTTATCAGCCCTGGAGCGGCGAAATCCGGATTGACGGGATCGATATTAAAGCGATTCCCGCTGAGCTGCGGTACAATACCATGAGCTCGGTGGATCAGGAAATTGTGATGTATTCGGCATCGGTACTTGATAACATTACCATGTGGGATGAAACCATTTCAGTGGAGGATGTCATCCAGGCCACCAAAGATGCTTGTATTTATGAGGATATTCTGGCTCTGCCCAATGCCTTTGATCATGTGCTCAGTGAAGGCGGAAAAAACTTAAGCGGTGGTCAGCGCCAACGGCTGGAAATCGCCCGGGCGCTTTGTAAAAATCCCAAAATACTGGTGATGGATGAGGCCACCAGTGCCCTGGATACAGCTACCGAAGCCGAGGTCAGTGAAAACATCAAACGCCGAGGAATCAGCACCATTCTGGTTGCACATCGCTTATCCACCATTCGTGATTGTGATGAAATCATTGTCTTAAATTGTGGAACGGTGGCGGAACGGGGAACCCATGACGAATTAATGGCTGTGGGTGGTGAGTATGCAAATCTCATTAGAACTGAGGGATAGATAAATGGCAAAAAAATTAGAAGAAATGCGACAGATCAACAAAAAATATGATCACAGTGCCAAGAAAGCGTTTGACAGTGTCTTATCCCCCAAAAAATCGGTTGTCTCGCTGGAAGATAATCCCCTTATTTCGGCAATGATCAAGGTCGCTGAAACGATTGGAATTGAAGTGAAAATTCCACCGTTAAGAAAACTCTACAGTGGACAGGACCAGTTTAAACTGATCGCTGATGAATCCGGTTTTCGTTTTCGTTTGGTGGAGTTAAAAGGGGCCTGGTATAAAGAAGACAATGGCCCGATGCTGGCATTTACCATGGATGGGGACGCCGCGGTTGCATTAATTCCTAAATCGCCGTCCAAATACGAGTGTCAGACTTATGAGGGGGAAGCCACAGAAGTTGATGAACATTCGGCTTTTTCCAAAGCCTATGTGTTCTATCCGCCGCTGCCCAAGGAACCAGTGTCTTTTCGTGAGATGGTTAAGCTGGGGCTGAAACTGTTCCGCCGGCGAGATCTGATCTGGACCATTATTTTAGCGGTGGCCGCCTCACTCTTGTCGCTCCTACCAGCCATGGCCATGCAAGAGACCTTTAATGTCTGGATTCCCCAAAACCAATCGGTGACCATCCTGATTGTGGGTTTCATTCTGGTGGCGGTTGCCATTAGCCGTGGTTTGTTTAACATGGTTCAAAGCATGTGTATTCTGCGAATTCAGGGGAAAGTATCAATCTTACAGAATTCCCTGCTGGATAAACTCTTGTCATTGCCCGCTTCGTTTTTCAAACAATATTCATCCGGGGCACTGGCGATGCGTGCCACTGGATTTGCGATGATTCAGAAAATACTATCAGTTAATGTGATTACGATGATCATTACCAGTTCGTTTTCGATTGTAAATGGACTTTACATTTTTTCAATCAGTGCGACGATTGGTTTCATTGCCATGGGTCTGACGGCTGTCAGTGTGTTCATCACCCTGATTATTGGGAAGATGCAGATGAAATGCCAGCGTGAGTCACTGGAAATGTCCAACGATATTTCCGGAATGGTTTTTGAATTAATCACTTCAGTTTCACGCATTCGTGTTGCTGGGGCAGAGAGTCGGGCTTATTTGAAATGGGTTCGGGAATATGCCGAACAACGAAAGGTCGAATATAAGCGAGGACAGCTGATGGCCTTGCTGCGGTTGACTACCATCGCTTTGCCGACCCTGTCAATGGTTGTTATTTATTACTACGTCAGCGTGAACAGCATTTCAGCTGGTGGATTTGTCGCCATAAATTCAGCCTTTGCGATTTTTATATCCTCGTTGCTGGGATTGGTTCAAACCCTGATTTCGATTAACTCCGTCGTTCCTCAGTATGAAAATACAAAACCGATTATTGATGGCGTTCCCGAGGTAGATTCATATAAAACGACGCCCGGGATCATTCAGGGCGATATTGAAATAAAGCATTTGTATTTTTCCTATTATGAAGGTGGCGCAACCATTTTGGACAATATTTCGATCAAAATAAAACATGGGGAATATGTCGCCATTATTGGAGCATCCGGCAGTGGCAAGTCGACCCTGCTACGCTTGTTATTAGGTTTCGAAAAACCCAAAAGTGGCAGTATTTACTGTGGCGGCTTTGATCTGGAAAGTGTCGATATCCGGGAAATCAGAAAACAGATGGGCGTTGTCCTTCAGGATAGCCAATTGATTCCCGGGGATATCTTATCCAATATAGCTGGATCAAAAAAAGAATTATCTGAAGATGATGTCTGGGCATTACTTAAAAAAGTAGGTATGGATGAGGAAATACGGGAAATGCCCATGGGTCTTAAAACCATGGTTGCTGAAGGCGCTGGGACCCTGTCAGGTGGACAACGACAAAAGCTGCTGATTGCCAGAGCCATTGCAGCCAATCCGGCGATTATCTTTTTTGACGAAGCCACCAGTGCTCTGGATAATCGCTCCCAAAAGACGGTCTCAGAAAGTATGAAAAATCTGGATGCCACCCGGATTGTCATTGCCCACCGGCTCAGTACAATTTTGGATTGTGATCGAATTCTGGTACTGGAAAAGGGAAATATCGTCGAAGAAGGCACCTATGAAGAGCTCATGAAAAAAGAAGCATATTTTTATAAATACGCCAAAAGACAGTTAGTGTAACTTTAAGCAGAAATTGATGTGATTGAAGCGAAATTACAAAAAATATTATAAAAAACCAGAAACATCATGCTAATGAGATGGCAAGATGTTTCTGGTTTTATTAAGTTAGGAGATTTAATTGGTTGCTTAATATTTAATGAAACTTGTTCCGGGAACGCCGCAGATAGCGCATTTATCAGGTACTGCTTTTTCAATATTTCCGCATAATGGGCAGAGATAGTAGAATATTTCTTCGGTCTGATCAAGATTTTCTAAGGCTTCCTGATACAGCTTTGCATGAACGGCTTCAGCCTTCATTGCAAAGGTAAAGGTTTTGATTGCTTCCTTATTGCCTTCAGCTTCGGCTTCTTTTAAGAAATCTGGATACATTTCGGTATATTCATGGGTTTCACCAGCTACGGCATCTTTAAGGTTTTCAACGGTGGTGTCAATTTTTCCGGCCACTTCAAAATGTTTCAGGGCATGTAAGGTTTCCGCATCCGCAGCTGCTTTAAATAATTTAGCAGCATTTACCTTGCCATCAGCCTCAGCCTTTTTTGAATAAGCGGTATATTTTCGGTTTGCCTGGGACTCTCCGGCGAACGCCGCCATCAGATTGTTAAGTGTTTTTGATTCTGCCATTTGTTTTCCTCCATATTTTTATAAAATTTGATTTGTAATGTAAAAAGTGGTTATGATAGGATGATTATCTGTTTTAGAAAGTTGAAAAAATTAACCGACTATCAAATTAGATACCCATAAATCCAACATCT
>JAKLQL010000035.1 GCA_022013395.1 Acetobacterium sp. | reverse complement strand
CAAGTCTTGCATTCGGGTGCTGACTTTTTCCTGGGGCAGGCCGCCAATCAAACCCATTGATTTAATAAATTCACCGGCCGTCAGATCGATTTTGGGGAAATTTTCCGGGATATAAGCGATTTTGAGCTGCGGCTCATAATTAATACTACCGGAAGAAACTTTTGACAGACCACCGATCATTTTCAACAGGGTGCTTTTACCGCTGCCATTGTGCCCCAGTAAAGCAATGGCGGATTTTTTTGTGATCGTCAGATCAATATCTTTTAGGATTAATTTTTTTCCGAAATATTTGGAAATTGAGTTAAGTGAAATAAGAACACTGTCCATAGTAAACTCCTTATCGATCGTTGTGACAAGATTAAAACGACGAAATAATTAAAAACTAAGCAAACTAATCCTACCATATGTCTTTTCAAACATCAATGTTCACCGATTTAAAAAAATCGCGTACTTAAAATAGAGTACCTGCACCGGGCTGGCCTAAAAAAATCTTGACATTATTTTGAGGTTAGTAATATAATAATTGAAATAATTAAAAACTGTGAATGAGGAAAGTAATTTTCGTTGGAGTCGTCAGAGAGTTGGTCGTGCTGGAAGCCAATGACAACGATGTTAATGAAGTTCCCTCAGGAGTTGATTGGCTGAACGGGCGTGGATAAAGTAATTTATTCGTTTCAACATTAGGTGAATCCGGTGTCCCTCATCGTTAAAATAAGGAAGAACTTGACCAAGATTGGTCGGGTTCTAAAAAGGTGGATTAGTTAATAATCAAATTAGGTGGTACCGCGAGTCAGACTCGTCCTTTTCAATAAGGACGGGTCTTTTTATTTACCAAGAGATACATGTATCAATTACTTTGTTTAGTGGTGAACGATGTGTGCGCCTAACCATAAAGATGCGGCAGTAAATGTGTCTTGAAATTCACACCAAAACCAGAAAATTAAAAACATGCCGATTTAAAATTAAAAGAAAATTTTGGAGGAAAAAATGTACTGGAATAAGAGTTACGAATGCATGCCAAGAGAAAAACTGCAGGAACTGCAATTGGAACGATTAAAACGAATGGTCAATCGGATTTATCACGATGTCCCCTTTTACCGCAACAAATTTCAGGAAAAAGGCCTGATGCCAGAGGATGTTAAATCCCTGGAAGACCTTCAAAACCTGCCCTTTACCACCAAGGTGGATTTACGGGATAATTATCCCTACGGACTGTTCACCGTTCCATTGGAACAAATTGTCAGAATTCATGCATCCTCTGGAACCACCGGCAAACCAACGGTTGTTGGCTACACCCGGAATGATATCTCAATGTGGTCCGAGTTGATGGCTCGCTGTCTGGTAGCTGCCGGTGCCGGTCCCCACTCGGTAATCCAGAATGCTTATGGATATGGACTGTTTACTGGTGGTTTAGGTGTGCATTACGGCGCTGAAAGACTGGGCGCATCGATTATACCAATCTCGGGAGGAAACACGGCCAAGCAGATCATGATCATGCAGGATTTTGGCACCACCGCATTGACCTGTACCCCTTCTTATGCCATTTTTCTGGCTGATTCTTTAAAAGAGCTGGGCATTGATCCCGAAACGCTGAAACTTAAAGTTGGTATTTTTGGTGCTGAGCCCTGGTCTGAAAACATCCGTAAAGAAATTGAGAAAAAGCTGAAGATTAAAGCTTATGACATCTATGGTTTATCAGAAATTATGGGACCAGGCGTTGCCATCGAGTGTGAATGTCAAGATGGACTCCATGTTTGGGAAGATCATTTCATTCCAGAAATCATTGATCCGATCACGCTTAAAGTGTTGCCCTACGGTGAACAGGGCGAATTGGTCATTACCACCATTACCAAAGAAGGGATTCCGATTCTGCGTTACCGAACCCGGGATATTACCACGATCAAAGCAGAACCCTGCGCCTGTGGTCGAACCCATTTGAAAATCAGCCGTCTCCAGGGACGAACCGATGATATGCTGATTATTCGGGGCGTCAATGTATTCCCGACACAGATCGAAAGTGTGCTGCTGGAAATTGGCGAAGTCGAACCTCATTATCAATTAGTGGTGAGAAGAGACGGATCTTTGGATACCTTAGAAATTAAAGTTGAACTCAGTGAAGGCTTATTTTCAGACCGGATCAGTAATCTGGAAAAACTGGAAAAACGAATCAAAGACCGGATTCAGTCAACCATTGGCGTCAGTTCCAAAGTTTCCCTGGTTGAACCCAAGAGCCTGCCCCGAAGCGAAGGTAAGAGCCAACGGGTTGTTGATTTAAGAAAAATTTAGGAGGAGAAAAAAATGATACGACAAGTTTCCATTTTCATCGAAAACCATGAAGGTCGTCTGAATAATATCCTGAAAATTCTGGCCGATAACCAGATTAATATTCGTTCGCTAAACATTGCTGATGCTACCGATTTTGGAATTGTGCGATTGATCCTGCAGGAGACTGAAAAAGGGATGGACGTTTTAAAAAAGAACGAGATCATTACCTCAATCACTCCGGTTTTAGCCGCAGAAATTTCCGATGATCCCGGTGGACTGAGCACCCTGGTGGATGCGTTAACGCAAGCAAAAATAAATATTGTCTATGCTTATTCTTTCCTGCCGAAGAACACCGATAATGCCATCATCATTATCCGGGTGGATGATGAAAATCAGAATAAGGCAATCGAAACACTGGAAAATGTCCAGGGGGTTAATCTGCTGGATAGAGAAACCTTATTACTGAAATAATTTATCATTTTAGGGTAAATTAGAAACTTTCGTTCATTTTACTATTGACATTCTGCGAAACTTTTCGTAAGATCAAAGGTAAGAGTTAAATGTAACTAAGAAATTGATCGATAGTAGGAAAGGTAAACCATGGCAACGTCAAGAAAAGGAACACAAACAAAGAGTAAT
>JAKLQL010000342.1 GCA_022013395.1 Acetobacterium sp. | reverse complement strand
GGCAAGCTGTCTGATGCTCAGGTGGATTTTGCCTTTGCTTATGGCGTGTTGCTTCAATTATGTGATGACTTGCAGGACGCCAAAGAAGATTTGAACAACGGTCAGATGACCATTTTTTCGGTAACGTTAAAAAAATGGCCGTTAGATAATATAACTAATGCTTTATTAGATTTTTCGAATAAAATAATGGCGGATTCATATGCGAATCTTGATCTGGAGGAATCCGATAAAATGAACTCCTTCTTAAAGAAAAACCTGACCCTGCTGATTTTTGAGGCAATTTCTCAAAATCATGTGTTTTACAGTAAAGATTACATTAAAGCTATCGAAAAATATGTTCCGTTTAGAATGGTATATACAAGAAAACTTTATAAAAAGCTGACGAAAAAATATTCGAAGTTTGTAAGTATTGAAGGGTATACCATTGACGATGTGATATTAATGGCAACTGATCTTGCTGAATTTTGAACGTTTAGGTCGGTAGATTAAGAGTCTGTATTTATAAATCGGTTTGTTCAATTTCTTGTTGCAGAATATAATTTTGCCCTCAAACATTATTTCTATTGACATATTATATCCATGGATGTATTATGTCTGCAGAAATACAATTAAGGATGTGAAGAAATGAAATTAACAAGCGGTGTAGAACAGGCTGTTTGCATTTTACTAATGCTGGCATCACAAAAAGATGAACTGCCGTTAAAAAGTATTACTCTCAGTAAGCGGCTTCAAGTATCCGATTCTTATCTTAAAAAAATTTTGCGAAAGTTGGTGGTTGGTGGTCTGATCGATTCGAATGCCTCAAAAACCGGTGGCTTTACGCTGGCCAAACCAGATGAATCGATTACCTTATTGGATGTTTTCGAAGCCATTGAAGGGTCGGAACCTTTTTATGTGCCCTCCAATCTGGTCGAGAAAGTATTCCTAGTGCCGGAAACCATTGAAAAAAATAAAAACGCGGTAATGATTGTTCTTTCCGAAGCCGAGACCTTATTTAAAGATTCCTTGAAAAAATGCAAGCTCAAAGAACTTAGGTATTACGATCAAAACAATATTCCGGGAACGATTGACTGGAATGAAGTGGTTGAAAAAGATCTTGCATAAAGGAGGGACTACCCATGCTAAAAAGTGAATTTGAAACTCTCCGGAAGAATAAATTCTTAATCGTGCTGATCATTGTTCTTTCACTGGTGCCAACCTTGTATACAACTATTTTTTTATCCTCAGTTTGGGATCCCTATTCAAAAATCAGCGAATTACCGGTTGCCCTTGTCAATGAAGACAAAAGCTGCGATTATAATGGCAGCACTCTTAATATTGGTGAGGAATTGACCAGAACACTCGAAGCTGAAAAGCCGTTTGCCTGTGTATCGGTTGATTCTCAAACAGCCCAGAACGGGTTGAAAAATGGCGACTATTATATGGTTGTTACCATTCCTGAAGATTTTTCGAAAAATGCCGCAACTCTGATGAATGCTGATCCTCAGCCGATGGTGCTGTCCTATGAAATAAATCCGGGGGAAAATTTATTTGCGTCCAAAACGGCGATTGCCGGGGCAACTGCGATTAAAAACAGTGTTTCGGACAAGGTGACGCAAACTTATACCGAAGTGATTTTCAAACAAATTTCGACGTTAAAAACTGGGATGACCCAGGCCGCTGATGGGGCAATGGCGATCAATGATGGATCAGAACAGTTGGAGAATGGTAATCAGCAAATTACGGCTAATCTAAAAAAACTATCGGACAGCTCGCTGACGTTCAGTGATGGTGCCGAAACACTTTCGGTAGGGCTTACCCAGTATACCAATGGGGTGGGAGAACTCAGCCAGGGACTGCAGCAGCTTAATGGACAGTTGCCGACCTTGACTAATGGCATCAGTCAGATTCAGGCCGGTTCCAACCAATTAAATAGCGGAATCGACCAATATACGACTGGCGTTGGCGCCTTGGCTGACGGCAGTCAGGAGCTTTCGTCTTCCAGTGATAGCCTCAATGCGGGGGTTGCTTCGGTGGCGGATGGCATTAACCAGGTTAAAGCGGTCAATGATCAAATTCTGGCATCCGTTACGCAAAATCAACCCCAGGGAACGACCAATCTTTCCGGGATAAACGATAGTGCCACCGAGATTTTGACCAATACAAAAAGTATCCAAAACGATCTCGGTTCATTAGATGCGGTCATTGAAAGTTTAGAAACTTCGGAGGATCCCCAGGCAAAAGCCCAGGCGGATACTTTAACAAACCTTCGCAGTCGGATCGCTGTTGACAGTGATGGAATTGACAATTCGGTCAGTGCGATTCAGGATCTGGGCAATTCAGGCCCACAAACGGATTCCACCAGCAATACCGAACAACTTATTCAGGCTTTATCCGCGATGAATCACGGGCTGGCACAGCTTCAACAGGGTATCAATGATGAAAATGCTGGTTTGATTTCTGGAGTTGAGCATTATACCGCGGGAGTCAACCGTGTTGCTGCTGGTTTGCAGGCATTGAATAATCAGTCTGAAACATTGGCGTCCGGTTCAAATGGATTGGCATTTGCCATGAATGAACTCAACAACCGAACGCCACTCCTGACCAGCGGTGTTTCGAAAATGGCAGATGGTTCTTCGTTACTGAGTGCCAACTCCAATCAGTTAATCAGCGGAGCCGGACAGTTGGCAAATGGCGCCGTGCAAATAAGCAGTGGTTCGTCGCAATTAGCGGCTGGATCACAAACCCTGGGTAATGGAATTGGCACCCTTAAAGATGGCAGTCAGATATTGGCCAGAAAACTGTCCGATGGGGCCCAAGCCCTTGCCGCAGTTAAGACTGATGATAAAAACATCGCCATGTTTGTGTCCCCGACAGCGGCAAATGAAGAAAGTTTTTCTGTTGTTGATAATAATGGCACCAGTATGGCTCCGTATATCATCTCGGTGGCACTTTATTTAGGGGCGATGGCTTTCTGTCTTTTTTATCCTCTATATG
>JAKLQL010000034.1 GCA_022013395.1 Acetobacterium sp. | reverse complement strand
AATTCAAAATTTGCTTTTTGTTCATTAGTCCAGTTTGCCACGCTGGCGTAGGTTGTACCTAAAATGGCGCCCTCACCATCCATAAGATTTATAGTCAAACTAAAATTTGTAAAATCGGTACCGCTTATATTCACTGCCGTTGTCTGATATTTTTTCCAACTGGATGAATCATCTACAATCTCAAATTGCATGGCACTGAGCATTGCCTGTATTGCTGATTTTTCCTGTTCAGCCGCTGTAACATTTTCAGAATTTTTCATCATATCATTGAGTGTTTCCGTGTATTTGTCCGACACTTTCAAGCCATAATTATTAACGAATTGTTCTATCAACTGAGAACGCTTATTAAAAGCAGCCATCCATATTTCATTATATTTGTCAAAGTCTGAAACAACATCTTCTAAAGAATCTTTCTGAGTGTTGAGCAAACCAATATACTCCATTGCCAATGCCTGGAGTGCCGCATTTTCAAACTCCTTGTCTTCATACTGGCTAAGCTCACTTAATTCCGCATCAACCATTTTTGTATTGAACGCTCTGTGTTCAGTCGTACCATTTGCAATATTGGCATTACTGGGATCCGTTGATATTGCCCAACGTGCTTCGAGACCTTTCGTCATACTTTTCATAAACTGTTCGTCAATGGATGCACTGCTTGCATTCTGACAGCCTAATAACAACAGTGAAAACAAACTGATAACCAAACATAGTATTACATACTTTTTCATTTCTCTCCTTCATCCATTTCTGACTGGCTGCAACATTTCGTTAGTGTTTATGCTGCAACTATTTTGATTTTTACCTGTGCTTTTTATTATACGCTTCACCTGAAAGATTGGCTATGGTAATTTTGCTTTTACGCTAAGATGTTCTTTTTATCCACCAAAAAGATATAACCAACCTCTTATCGGGGAATCTCTCTGCAAAGCATTTCTTATACTATAACAGATCATTCCCACCAAATTTGGTACTGGTTGCATTATTTATTGAACCATTGGCCCATTTTTATTTTGTAAGTTCAAACCCGTACACAACCCTTCGTGGGGTGGGTGGGTGCGGAACACTGCAGTTTGTGCGAGCGGTTTTCGGGTAGGCTGTGAGGGGTTGTGTGGGCGTAGTCGGCAGAGCAACGCCGGCGGAGCCCACGCTCCCCGGGGATAGCATCGAACAAAAAAGTAATGGCGCCGCTCGCTCTGCCGTGCGCGGCAGGACGAAGGCGTAGGCATCAACCGTTGATTTAGCCTTGGGCCTAGCGACAGCGGAGACCAGGGCGCAGGACCGGTCGGCAGCAAAGGCAGAAACGAAAAAAGCCTCGGGCGATAGCCGGAGGCGCGGGTAGAAGACAAACGTATTGCTGGCACGGTGAGAGCGTAGCGGCCACGGTGCCACGACCTGCAGGCAGTAAGGCCAGCCACGAACAGAGCCCCTGGCGATTCTTTTTTTCTAAAATTGCCGGGGGCGTGGGGTTTATTGTGGTAAGCAATTGCCAGCATTCTTCTAATCTTGTCTTTAAGCGTAATACTTCTGCTTAGGACTGGTTGGTTTATCCGGCAGGGTTAACTTTAATAGTCCTCCTTTGATCAAAGGGTTTAGAATATTCTTTCTAAAATGTTCTCGATTGCTCAATTTCATAAATTCCTGTATTTCGCTTCTTGTTCTTGGTACGACACAGAATTCTAGCAATTTCAATATTTCTTCATCAGCTTGCGTGGTAGCTTGCGTGGTAGCTTGCGTGGTAGCTTGGTCACCAGCTTGCATGGTCAAGGGAATAATCGTCCTGAAAACATCCGCTTCCATAAAAACAGGCTCCGCCCCGGAATAAATTTTATTGTACTTATAAATGTTTCTGACCCCGGATCCCAATTCATCAACCAGACCGATTTCCTTAAAGAACCGGGCGATGGTGGGATTCTTGGGAAAGGGTGAAAAATTCTCCGGATCGATGACGCCATTGCCATGCGATTTATTACTGTTTTCAGTCACCACTCGATCTTTCTCAATGATCAGCTTGGCCGGAAAGGGATTGGCGAATTCACGATGAATGAGCAGGTTGGAAACAACCTCTCTGAAGATCTTGTCTCTGAGACTGATTCTGCGATCGCCCTCCAGGTAAAAAGTATCATTGAGGTGCTTTGTGATAAACTGCATCAGCCGCTCATAGCTCTCCAGGAGATTAACCCGAATATCATCCCGGTCATCATAGCGATCCAAATTGACTTTTCGTAAAATAGCATCGGTTCGATGATGGGGCAACGCGGCATGAATCAGCTCTTCATTGCCGAAAATAAGAATCCCACCCAGGGTAATGCCTTCTTTCCCACTTTGCCGGTCTTTAAGATAAAGCCCAGCACTCTTTAACAGCTCTAAATCATTCATTGACTTCCAAGGATGATCCGATCGTTCATTGGCTGCCATTTTTCTGGCCTTTACTAAAAGCTCAGCCTTGAGCTCCGATAATTCGGCAAAGGGGAAGATAAGATTTTCTGTATAATTCCGCTGTTTTCGTATATACAAGTCCGAAACGAGATTCGTATTATCGGTGATATTGATATCGCCATCTTCATTTCGGTCAAAAATTTTTCCATTGCAGCGATGGACCTGAGAACTCTCCGGCACCAAAATATAGAGGATGATTTTTCCCTCAATCTCAACCTCTTCAACTGACAGATAAACGGTGGGACTAATTTTTAGCGGATTGTTCATTGAGGTCACAAAATCCATTTTAATCTTTTCAATGGCCAATCGTTCAATGCCGACAATGCCGCCATTGTCAGCAACGCCAAGAATGAGGTGTCCGCCATTGCGATTTAAAAAGGCACAGACCGACTCAAACACATCCCGGTTCAATTTGGTTTTGCTTTGCTTAAACTCAACCGTGATGCTTTCACCACCGCTGATCATTTCTTTCAGGCTTTCAATTTTCATATCATCCATTCCCATCATGTTTTCCATAATTCGTTTGTACTCGTTACTAATTATTTTACAATAATCAACTGAATAAATCAACGCCTATGAAAAAGCCTGAATAAGTAGCATTTTCAGCTCTTCCACCTGCCGGGAACGTAGAATGAAGTTTTCTTCAAAAATCAAATACAGACATCATATTTTTCATTACATGGACATTATGTGTCTCTGCCATTGCCGTAATATAAGAGTATCAAATATAGACATGGAGGAAAAAAATGTATTGTAAAGATTGCGGAAAACTTTTGCCTGAGGATTCAAAACACTGCCCTCATTGCGGAACAGCCAATGATTCGGTAAAAAAAGATTCACCCCCCATTGATGTCCGGGACATCGCCAGGAAAGGAATGGGCAATGCGGGACTTATTTTAGTGGTACTTGAAGTCATCGGATTTATTATCAGTTTATTCAGCAGCGCCTTCGGCGGCGGCATTGTGATTATCGCTTTAATTGTTGCCATCGTTCGTTCAATGGAAGGCTATAAGAAATGCCGAAAAGCCACAGGGTTCAAAGCCTATTTAGATTATATCTGGACCGGTGCACTGGGGAAAAACCCCGAAGCTGTTCGGATGGATTGTCTGGCCGTTGCCCTGGGGGTCGGGATTTATGTCTTAACCCTGATTGCCTATGCCATCCTGGGCGGACAGCAAACTGAGGAAGTTTATTATTATGAAACCTGGACTTTTTGGAATTAACAGAGATCTTTAATGACCCATCGATGGTATAAAAAATTTAACAAGAATAAATTTCTGGAGGAAGAAATATGACCGAATCAAAAGTATATAAACTATCCGCCACCCTCACCACAGAGATGGTGGCAGAAAAATTGCGTTTCTTTTTAAGCGATCAGAAAAAATTAAATGCTGAGGTTGTCCAAACCAGTGACGGCATCCTCGTCCAGGCGAAAGCCGCCCAAAGCTGGAAAAAATTTGCCGGGATGGACTCCGCCATCCAAGTTCAATTGACCATGACCGGCGAAAACATGCTGACGGTTAATATAGGTTCCGGTCAGTGGGTTGACAAGGCCGGTGCCGCAGCGGTGGGAGCTTTGATTTTCTGGCCACTTCTGGCCACATCAGCCATCGGTGCCTGGGGGCAACAGAAATTGCCTGAAGAAATCGTGAATTTTCTTGATCAGACGATCCGCTCGCACAGTGGCGCCGAGGTTCTAGCTAAGACGCCCCCATCAAATACAATATCCTGTCCCCATTGTCGGCTGTCAAATAGCCCTGACAACCGCTTCTGTCAATCCTGTGGCACCAAATTGGAAACCACCTGTCCCCACTGTTTGGCGCTTATTCCGCTGGGGCTTGCCTGCTGCCCGGAATGCGAAACATCACTGCTGGAAAAAGCCAGCACCTGCCACTGTCCCCAATGCCATGCTGCGGTTAGCCCGGGTCAAAAATTCTGTTTGGAGTGCGGTACTTCCTTTCCGGTGTTTCAGGAACGACGATGTCCCCAGTGCCACACTCCGGTTAACCCCGGTCAGAAGTTCTGCGCTGAATGTGGGACCCTGGTTAATGCAGAAACGCCACCCCGCTTCTGTTTGAATTGCAAGATCGAAATGCAAGAGGATCAGAAGTTCTGCTACCAGTGCGGAAGTCCCGCACCTCCCGACACAACCGAAAAGATTGCCCTGGAATAATCGGATTGCAAGAAAAACCAGAACCTGCTGTTAATTCAACACTCTTATTAAAATTTATGATTACGAAAGGAATGCCCTATGTATTGTCCTCAATGTGGTTCCGATCTTGAAACTTCAACGCTGTTTTGTCCGAAATGCGGCAGCAAACTGCGAGCGCCGTCTGAAAATCACGTGATCCAAAAGGATGGTTCCCAAACCCTGGGAATCATCGCCATTGCGGCAGAGCTTTTCGGTCTTTTTCTGGCCGTTTTTTACAGCTCCTCGGTATTGGCTGAGCTGCTGATGTTCAGCAGTTTGATTCTTGGGATTGTCAGTTTGAATAGCGCTTATACGCAGTCCGGCCTGACTGGTTTCAAACCCTATT
>JAKLQL010000341.1 GCA_022013395.1 Acetobacterium sp. | reverse complement strand
TCAACAGAAACATCCTCTGCCATGAGAGAAATTATGCGTAAGGTAGTCGGCTATGATGCCGACATGACAGCACTTTCGGAAGGATATAGCATTGGGGGAAAAACGGGAACAGCGGAGAAATTCATTAATGGTGAGTATTCCAGCTCTAAATATGTTACATCATTTTATTGTTTTTCACCGGTAGAAGATCCCAAATATTCGGTTTATGTGGTCTTGGATGAACCGGCGGCCGGAGCCTATGGGAGTACCAGTGCAGCCCCAACCGCGATTAGTTTAATGAAACAAGCGCTTAATTATAATTCGGCGGATGCCACAAATACCGGAGGCGCTACGCAGGAGATTCAAAGTGGAACGATTACTGTTCCAGATCTTGTTGGCCAAAATAGTGATTTTGCCGCCAGCATCCTTAATGAAAAAGGGATAAAATATTCGATTGATCCAACAACTACGGGTAGTACTGTTATCAGCCAAAGTGTGCCAACAAATTCTGTGTATGATCCGAACACTGAACTTGTTCTCGCTCTGGGTGATTCGGGTACTGAAACGGCAGGTACGGTTGTTGTTCCTGATTTAAAAGGTCTGTCCATCCAAAGCGCCAACGAAATCTTGACGGGATTGGGCCTGAAACTTAAAATCACCGGTAATGGATTTGCATCAAGTCAGACTCCGGCACCAACAACCGTTGTCGATAAGGGCAGTGACGTCAGTGTAACGTTTACCCCATAGTAATTTAAAAGAAAAGCGAGGGGGCAAATCCTTGCTTTTCTTTATGTTCAAAGTTTGATATAATGTCATGGTCTTTTTGGACAGATGATCTTGCCGAAAGCATCGAATGATACTTGACGCAAAATAAAGAGAAAGTTCAGGTTGTTTATTGATGGAAAGTATCAGTATTGATGAAATACTTCACATTACCCAGGGAGAATTGCTCCAGGGGACACGGTCACAGGCCATTACAAATGTCGCCATTGACAGTCGGAAAATAGAAAATGACTATTTATATGTACCAATTATTGGGGAATCAAACAACGGACATGATTATATTAATCAGGCCTTTTTAAATGGAGGTACGGTTTGTCTGACCCAGGAAAAAGAGCGAAGTTTTCCAGAGGGGTTAGCAGTCATTTTTGTTGACTCAACCTTGGCGGCTATGAAAGCATTGGCTGGGTTTAACCGCCATCGCTATCGGTTGCCAGTAATTGCTATTACCGGCAGCAGTGGTAAAACAACGACTAAGGACCTGGTAGCAGCGGTTCTGGCTCAGAAGTATAATACCTTAAAAACGGAAGGCAACTTCAATAATGAATATGGCATTCCTCAAACACTATTTAATTTGGAGCCGGATCATGAGATGGCTGTCATTGAAATGGGAATGGATCACCTGGGAGATATTTCAAAATCAATCCAAATAGTAGAACCGGATATCGGGGTAATTACCAATGTTGGTTTAAGTCACATCGAGCGTTTGAAAACCCAGGAAAACATTTATCTGGCTAAAAAAGAAATCCTGCAAACCCTAAAAAGCCAGGGGATCGCCTATGTTAATGGTGATGATGTTTTTTTAAAAAAATTATCGGAAGAACAAAATAATTTTCTGATCAGAACTTTTGGGATTCATGGCGACCATACGGTAAAAGCGCTTGATTACCGTTCCCATCAGGACGGCCTGGAAATCCAGGTCGTCTGGGAAGATCGAAGTGAACGGTATACCTTTAATTATCCCGGTGAACATAATGTCTATAATTGCCTGGTTGCCATTGGCTTGGGGTATTTTTATAAAATGTCTCAGGCTCAAATTCAAAAAGGTCTTGATGCATTTGTCCCCAGCGGTAATCGGATGGATATTTTCACCATTG
>JAKLQL010000340.1 GCA_022013395.1 Acetobacterium sp. | reverse complement strand
TTTCGTGTTGCTGATAGCAATCGGCCTTTTTATCTGGGGTATTTTTGCGGTAAGGGACAATCCCATCGATGCCATTCCGGATCTGAGTGAGAACCAGGTCATCGTTTTTACGGAGTGGATGGGCAGAAGTCCCCAGATTATTGAAGATCAGGTGACTTTCCCTCTGGTCAGCAACCTTCAGGGAATTCCGAAAATTAAGAACATCCGCGCCTCTTCCATGTTTGGGATGAGCTTCGTGTATGTTATTTTCGAAGATAACGTGGACATTTACTGGGCCAGAACCCGGGTAATGGAACGGCTCAACTATGCCCAACGCCTACTCCCGCAAGACGTAACGCCTACGCTCGGACCGGATGGTACCGGCGTTGGTCACGTCTTCTGGTACCATTTCGATGCACCTAAAATGGATTTGGGAGACCAGCGCGCCCTCCAGGACTGGTATGTGAAATTTGCTCTGCAGACGGTTCCCGGTGTGGCGGAAGTAGCCTCCTTTGGCGGCTTCGAAAAACAGTACCAACTCATTGTAGATCCTGTAAAACTCCAGTACTATAACGTCTCTCTGATGGATGTCATGAACAAAGTGAAAGCCAACAATAATGATGTGGGCGGACGTAAATTTGAAATGGCTGATATGGCCTATATCATTCGCGGTCTGGGTTACATCAAGAACGTAGCCGATATCGAAGAAATTGCTTTGGGAAATTACAACGGTATTCCCGTGCGGGTCAAAGATATTGGCTCTGTACAGATGGGTGGCGATCTGCGTCTGGGTATTTTTGATGCAGACGGTGAAGGCGAAGTTGTGGGCGGTATCGTTGTGGCACGGTATGGCGAAAATGCAGATAAGGTCATCAACGATGTGAAAGAGAAAATGAAGGACGTTGAAAAAGGACTACCTGAAGGTGTCACTTTCAAAACATCGTACGACCGCAGTACTCTTATTGAAGGGGCAATAGACAATATCAAAACCAAGCTGATCGAAGAGATCATCGTGGTCGCCATCATTGTTATTCTGTTCCTCTTTCACTGGCGAAGTGCATTCAGCATTATTATTCAGATTCCGGTCACCATTGCCATCAGCTTTATTCTGCTCAATGCGTTTGGACTTTCATCCAATATTATGTCGCTTACCGGAATTGCACTGGCAATCGGGGTGATTGTAGATAACGGAATTATCATGTCCGAAAATGCCTATAAAAATCTCTCCGATTGGCAGAACCATCAACAAAATAAAAACCCATAACAATGAAAACCAACTGGTTTAAAAATATATTCAGAAAAAAAGACAAAGAGAAAGAGAGTTACGTTAAAATTCCCGAAGATATTCGG
>JAKLQL010000339.1 GCA_022013395.1 Acetobacterium sp. | reverse complement strand
TGATGATAGCCGTAATCAGACCGATAAAAGCCCAGTCGCTGATAAAAAACAATTCGTCTTTCATTGATTGCGGTTTTCTCATCTTCCACTTCAAGCATCACCGGCTTTGTTGCCTGGGACAAATAGGCGGCCATCATCCCGGAACCAATCCCCCCACCCCGAAGGGTTTGGTCCACCGCAAAATGTTCCACAAAAATAGTTGGTCCCAGATCCCACTCGGCAATAAAACCAAGGATTTCACCCGCTTCACTTTTTGATATCAAAATTCGATAATTGGGGTCACTCAATATCTTTACGCCATTTTCATAACTTCTCACTTCTTCTGCGGGAAAAGAACGCTCCATCAGTGTATAGATTTTTTTGAAATCTGCTTCTTTTAATTTAAATAATTCGATTGTCACCACTTCACTTCCTTGATTCTTATTAATCCCTTTTCTGCCAAAATACTTCAGCAATTTCTTTGAAATTAGAATGTCGATATAGCTGTAATCTTTAGTTGCGATCTTTCTTAAAATGTATCAGGCATCTCAAAAAATTCATTTTATCTGATTAATATAACACAACTTTGTGGATTCGCCAACCCAAAAACAACTTTCTGTTATTCGCAAATCCTGACCATCGAAATTATCTTAATCTTATTTTATCCAATTGTTTTTGATTTATTTGTAAAATTTCGTTATAATATGAATCAACAAGACCTTTGACCATCTGATCACTCTTTTTAATCTAATTTGGTCAAATAATTATTACCAACTGAAATTGCTTTACCTGTTTTCTGGTCTCATTCCCGCTTGAAAAGCCAGTCTCCCACTGTTTGGCCGCATTCTTTCTCGAAAGGATTAATTAAGATGGAACCTGATCTCAATAAACTTAAAAACAACTGGACAAACTATGTTGAACATGGCATTCTGGATGAGAATACCCGGCCGATTATCCAACGTTCCTGGGAATACTGCCAAAAAACAAAAAAAGATATCAACGGCGGTAAAGGCGAAACCATCGATGCCTGCCAATTAGAACAGGTGTTGGCCGAAAACCGGGAACTCATCAAAATTGCCCAACCGATTATGCAGAACCTTTATGAAATCGTTTTATCTTCCCATTTCGTTTTGGTTCTAACTGATAAGAATGGTGTTTTACTGGATACCATCGGGGATGAAGTGGTCAGCATGCGGGCTTCCGAACTGCGGTTTTTAAAGGGCACCGTCTGGACAAATGATGCCGTGGGTACCAACGCCATCGGCCTCGCCCTGGCTGAAGATGCCCCGGTTCATGTTGTGGGCTCTGAGCACTACTGCGTTTCCCATCACACCTGGACCTGTTCCGCCACCACCATCCATAATGTCAAAGGCGAAATCATCGGCGTTCTCAACATGTCCGGGGAAAGTCACAAGCTTCACTCCCATACCCTGGGCATTGTGGTCGCCGCCGCCTACAGCATCGAAAATGAGCTGGCGCTATCCCATACCTATCGGTCGATGACAGCTTCTCTGGATAGCACCGAAGATGGGATTCTCGTCACTGATGAAAACCTCCATCTTCAATGGATGAATGTCGGCGCCCAAAAAGTACTCCATCTTAACATGGATGAATTCAATGAAATCAGCTTTAAAAAAATCTTCAAAAAAATGGATGTCGCTGATGAACTCTGGAATATCGAAGAAACGACCCGTTATTATACTGATGTTACCGCCCATATCGGCAATCGAAAAATTCAATGCAGCGCTAATATTTCACGAATTCTGGAAAATGATAAAATTCAGGGGTACTCCATTGGTATCCGGGAGATCAAACATCTCCACAGCGCGGTTAACCGCGTCAGTGGCAACGTGGCAACCTACACGTTTGATGACATCATTACCCATAATGCGCAGATGCGAATGATCATTAAAACCGCTGAAAAAATGGCCCGGTTTAAAAAATGCATTTTGATTGAAGGCGAAAGTGGTACCGGTAAAGAAATGTTTGCTCACGCCATTCACCGCGCCAGCACCTTTTCCCAAGGCCCCTTTATTGTGGTCAATTGCGCCTGTCTCCCCCGGGATCTAGTGGAAAGCGAGCTGTTTGGCTATTGCAAAGGTGCTTTTACCGGGGCCCTCAATGAAGGTAAGCCCGGAAAATTCGAACTGGCCGAAGGCGGCAGTATTTTCCTGGATGAAATTGGTGAGCTGCCCCTGGAGGTTCAGGCCAAGTTGTTGCGGGTGGTGGAAACCTATACGGTTTCCCGAATCGGCAGCCAGAGTGAACGTAAACTGAACATCCGTATCCTTGCCGCCACGAATCGAAATCTGGAGCAGGAGGTCAAAAACAAGAGTTTCCGGGAAGATCTCTATTTCCGTCTGAATGTGATTTATCTGCACATCCCACCGCTGCGGGTTCGGGGGGATGATATTGTCTGGGCCGCTTCCCACTTTCTGGATCGTCTCAACCGGGAATACCCAGAGCATGCCAAAGCCTGTTCGCCGGAATTTCTGGAAGGGCTTAAAGCGCATCCCTGGCCCGGTAACGTTCGCGAACTTCAGAATTTCATCGAACGAACCTTCTACCTGTGTACCGATCCGGTTATTTCAACCGCGTATCTGCCTACCCCAACGCCAAAGTATGCCGAAGAAAAAAAAGTTCTGTCAATGACCGTCAGTCCGACCCTGGACGACCTGGTTAAGGCCAACCTGGAGAAAATCCTAAAAGAAACCCATGGCAGTGTGAATGCATCGGCTCAAATGATGGGTCTCAGTCGGGCCTCACTTTATCGAAAAATAAAAAAATACAACATTGACATCAAAGATTATCGTTACATGTCTCAAATGTGAGAATATTCGCAATTTTGAGACAATACAGTCGCAAATATGAGATACGCCTAAGACAAACGGCGTATCTTTTTTATTTTTCCAAAACGCTTCCCCCAGATAAAACCTCTCGATAAAGCCATCTCAAAAAATATCCGGTCAATTTTTAAAGTTGGCACAGTTCTTGTTATAAGATATCTTATCTAAAATCTTTGGATAATAAAAAAAAGGAGAACACTGAATTTATGAAACTTGATAAAGCGATTATCAAAGACATGTACATCCGCATGAAACGGATCAGGGAATTTGAAACAAAGGCCATGAACCTTTTTGCTGAGGGTGCCATCCCCGGTTTTGTTCATCTCTATCTTGGTGAAGAAGCTGTGGCCACTGGTGTCTGTCAGGCCCTTAATGACGCTGACTACATCACCAGTACCCATCGCGGCCATGGCCACATCATTGCCAAAGGTGGTGATCTGAAATACATGATGGCCGAACTCTACGGAAAAGAAACCGGCTACTGTAAAGGCAAAGGTGGTTCGATGCATATTGCTGATGCCACCAAAGGCATTCTTGGGGCCAACGGGATCGTCGGGGCCGGCCACAATCTGGCTGTCGGGGCTGGTTTCAGTGCCCAGTATCGGGGCACCGACCAGGTCTGTGTCTGCTTCTTTGGCGATGCGTCAACCAATCAGGGCACCTTCCATGAGTCGATGAACCTGGCCAGTATCTGGAAACTGCCGGTGATTTTCGTTTGTGAAAACAATGGCTATGGCATCTCCATGAGTCAATCCCGTCATCAGGCTATCAAAGACATTGCTGATCGTGGCACTGCCTATGGTATCCCTGGCATTTCCGTGGACGGAAATGATGTCATCGCTGTTCATGAGGTAGCCGTTGAAGCAGTCAAACGGGCCCGCAGCGGCCAGGGTCCAACCTTGATCGAATGCAAAACGTACCGTCATCGTGGCCATTTCGAAGGCGATGCCGGCAAATATAAACCAACCGAAGAACAAGAATTCTGGATGAAAAAAGACCCGATGCCGCGGATTGAAAAATACATGATCGATAGCAAAATCGTCACGACCGAAGAACTAAAAGAACTTCAGGATTCAGTGGTTGCCGAAATTGCCGAAGCAATTGCATTTGCTAATGCCAGTGCTTATCCGGAGTTATCCAGTGCGGTAAAAGATATTTACTTTGATATTGTGGAGGAGGTTCGTTCAAGATGAAACAGATGACATATAGTGAAGCGATTCGTGAAGGAATGCGCATTAGAATGCTTGAAGATGAGAATGTATGTATATTTGGCGAAGATGTCGGTGCCTTTGGGGGCTGTTTCGGTGTTACTGCCGGTCTTTTCGATGAATTCGGCGATAAACGGGTCCGGGATACACCCATTTCCGAAGGGGTTATTATTGGTTGTGCCGTGGGTTCGGCGGCCACCGGCCTGCGCCCCATTGCCGAGCTGATGTTTATCGACTTCTTAACCGTCGGGATGGACCAATTGGTGAATCAGGCTGCTAAAATGCGTTATATGTTTGGTGGGAATATCTCTGTTCCGATGGTTGTGCGATTGCCCGGTGGCGGTGGCGTGAGCGCGGCCGCGCAGCATTCTCAGTCTTTAGAAGCCTGGTTAACCCATGTTCCCGGATTAAAGGTTGTTTATCCCTCGACGCCTCAGGATGCTTTGGGGCTGATGCTCAGTGCCATCGATGACGAAGATCCGGTAATGTTTGTTGAGCATAAAGCGATGTATGGGATGAAAGGGGCGGTGGACGATGTCATCACCCCGATTAAACTGGGTGTCGGCGATATCAAACGGGAAGGAACTGACGTCACCGTGGTGGCCACCGGAAAAATGGTTCATGAGGCTCTTAAAGCGGCCACAAAACTGGAAAAAGAAGGAATCTCGATTGAGATTATTGATCCCCGAACGCTTTATCCGCTGGATAAGGAGATGATCTTTAAATCGGTTGAAAAAACAACCCGGGTAGTCATTGCCACCGAGGAAGTCAAACGTGGCAGTTTTGCCGGAGAACTGGCTGCCATGATTTCCGAATCCTGTTTTTTCAATCTGGATGCACCTATCGTACGAGTCAACGCACTGGATACGCCGATTCCATTCGCGCCGAATCTGGAAAACTTTGTTCTTCCCAATGATGTGGATATCTACAATGCCATTAAGGAAGTACTCGCTTAGTCTCTCGCGAAAGCCAATTGAATAATTATTGCAATACAACCGTAACCTTGCCCTTAGCGGGGTTACGGCTCAATAAAAAAGAAAATTAGGAGGTTATTATGGCAGAACTAATTGTCATGCCCAAGTTCGGGCTGACGATGACAGAAGGCACCATTGCAAGCTGGAACGTCGCTGAAAGCGACCAGATTTCTGAAGGCGATATCCTTTGTGAAATAGAAACAGACAAGTTAACCAATGAATTTGAATCTCCCAAAGCAGGGATATTACTGAAAATAATCGGTGCCGAGGGAGTCCCCATTACCTGTCTTGAACCCATTGCCATTGTTGGCGAGGCTAATGAAGATATTTCCGCGCTGCTGTCAGCGGGTGCAGCTCCGGGTGAAACACAAGCTGATATTGTTGAGGCTGTTCTGGAACCAACATCACCTGTCAAAACGGCCGGAGGACGGATTAATGCTTCCCCGTTGGCCAAAAAACTGGCCAAAGAAAAAGGCATCGTTCTTGCACTTGTTACCGGTACCGGCAATAAAGGCAGCATCACCGTTGATGATGTCAATAACTATACTGCTGCTGGCGAACCTGACAAAAAAATCGCGGTTTCCCCGGTTGCTAAAAAAATGGCCGAAGAATCTGGTATTGATTTGAATACACTGACCGTCGATGGCCGCATTATGAAAAAAGATGTGGCTGCACAGATAACCGAGACATCGGCAGCCGCAGCTGCACCTAAAGTTGTGCTGCTTAAAGGCATGCGCAAAACCATTTCCAAACGGATGAGCGAAAGCTGGAGCACCTCACCACGCGTTACCTATACCCGTCCGGTTGATGCCACAGCAATGAAAGAATTCCGGGCAAAACTCAAACCAGCATTTGAAGAACGCGGTCTCAAATTGACCTTTAACCATATTATCATGAAAATAAGCGCTCAGACGCTGCTGGAATTCCCGTATATTAATAGCAGCCTGGTTGATGATACCCTGGTTCTTCACCCGCATGCCCATATCGGACTGGCGATTGGACTGGACTCAGGACTGCTGGTTCCCAATGTCAAGAACTGCGATATCAAATCGCTGTCTCAGATTGCGACTGAAACGGAAACCCTCATTGCTGATGCCAAGGCCGGCCGCACCAATATGGACGATCTGGTTGGGGGAACCTTTACCCTGACCAATCTGGGAGCCTATGGGATTACCTCCTTTTCACCGATTATTAATCAGCCGGAACTGGCTATCTTAGGCATTGATGCCATGGTTGATACCCCGATTGTGATCGGTGGCCAGATTGTCAGCCGACCGATGATGAATCTGAGTCTCACCGCCGACCATCGAATTATTGATGGGGCTTTGGCCGCCCAGTTCTTACAACGCCTGGCGGAATACCTTGAAAACCCCGCCCTGCTATGGGTTTAAGTATTATGAAAGAAGGTACACGATGACACATATTGCCATAATCGGTGGTGGCCCGGGCGGTTACGTAGCGGCCATCCGCGCCGCTCAGTTGGGCGCTCAGGTAACCTTGATTGAACGAGAAAAACTGGGTGGCACTTGCTTGAATGTCGGCTGTATTCCGACCAAGGCGCTGCTTCATTCCGCCGAGACGCTGACCGAGGCCAAAAACGCCTCAGCGATTGGACTGCTTATTCCTGAGGTCGGCTATGATTGGAAAAAAATCCAAACTCACAAAGATAAAATCAGCACCAAGCTGGCGGGTGGGGTTAAGGGCCTCCTTAAGGCCAATGGCGTCAATATTATTAGTGGCTCGGCCCAGTTTTTAAATGATGCAGTTTTACTGATCACAGAAGCATCCGGCAAAACCGCTGAATTGCGGCCCGATAAAGTTATCATTGCCAGCGGTTCGGTACCGGCACTGCCACCCATTCCCGGAATTGGTCATCCCAACTGCATCGATTCCACTGGCGCTCTGTCATTGGATCATGTGCCGGAAAGTCTGTTGATTATTGGCGGCGGCGTCATTGGTGTGGAAATGGCGTCTGTTTACAATCAATTTGGATCCCAGGTGACCATCATCGAAATGCAGCCGGGCATTCTGACCCTGATGGACGGCGAACTGGGGGGGATGCTACGAAAAAAACTGATGAGAGATGGTATTGAAATTTTGACCGGCACCCAGGTATTGTCAATTAATGCCGAAGACAACAAGATGAAGATTCAAATCAGCAAAGATGGAACTATCAGCGAGCTTACCGGCGATAAGGTGCTGGTGGCGATTGGTCGGAGAGCCGAATTATCGGGACTATCTCTCGAAAATACTTCCATCAAAACTGACAAAAAAGGGATTATTGTGAATCCGAAAATGCAGACAAATGTAGCAACCATTTATGCCGTGGGCGATTGTCTCGGAAAAACCATGTTGGCCCATGTAGCCTCGCAACAAGGGGAAGTTGCGGCGGAAAACGCCATGGGTCATGCTGCCAGCTATGATGAAAAAACCAACCCTTCCTGCGTTTACACCACCCCGGAATTTGCCAGTGTCGGTCTCACCCAGGAAGACATCCGAGGAAATGAAAAAGATTATTCCATCGGTCGATTCCCATTGGCTGCCAACGGTAAGTCGCTGATTATGGGCGATACCGAGGGGATGGTAAAAATCATCTCTAATAAAAAATACAAAGAAATCGTTGGTGTCCATATCCTGGGGCCAAGAGCCACCGATCTGATTGTCGAGGGTGCCCTGGCACTGAGGCTGGAATCCACGGTTGCAGAAATAATCTCCACCATTCATGCTCACCCTACCGTTGGGGAAGCAATCAAAGAGGCTGCTCTGGCTACGGAAAACCGAGCTATTCACTGGAAGTAAAAAATCGATGAAAGTACTTTTACCAGTACTTTCATCGATTTTTATTTGCTTTAATTTTTATTTGCCTTAATCATTATTTGCCTCAAGTGTTACAATTCCCGGGCAATTTCATAGGCATCCCAAATGGCATACATAATATTATTGACATGCCGGGAGTCCCCCACATTATAAACCGGCACCTTGCTGTTTATTTTAATCTGATGGTACAAGCTATCCTCCGGCTCATAGCCGATGGCAGTGATGATGGTATCCGCAAAAAGTTTAACCTTGCCATTTTCCGTATCGAGATTGATACTATCTTTGTCGATCTGTGAAACCCGGGTGTTTTTATAAATCACAACATGATGGAAGATCAACTCATCTTTAAGCATGTCGTAATTCATAAATGGCATTCCATGAGGCCCCCCAGCAATATCCGGAGCCATTTCCACAATGGACACATCCTTACCTTGCTGGGCCAGCCATAATCCGGTTTCGCAACCCACCAGACCGCCACCAATAATCAGCACCTTTTGACCCACCGGCTTCTTGCCAAGCAAGGCATCGCTGGCCGTAATGGTTTCTCTTTCCTGACCAAAATTCCCGATAATTGGTCGGGAACCGGTGGCCACCACCACAATATCATCGCCCTGTCCAGCAATCTTGTCGGGATCCATGGTCGTATTTTTCTTAACCATAACCTGGAGCAACTCCAGCTGTCGTTCATACCAGGCCAGCAATTTTTTGTCATTGATCTTAAAATCCGGCACCGATCCGGGAATCAGGTTGCCGCCCAGCCGATCCGACTTTTCACAAAGGGTGACCTCATGCCCACGGATTGCACAGACCCGAGCCACTTCCATGCCAGCTAGTCCGCCGCCAATAACAAGCACTGTTTTCATCTGCGCTGCCGGCACAATTCCATAAATTTTTTCCCGACCGACTTCAGGGTTCACGGCACAACACAGTGGCCCATGGGAAATCCGGCCCAGACAGCCTTCATGACAAGACAAGCAGGGACGGATTTCATCCAGTTTTCCCTGTCTGACCTTTTCCGGATAATAGGGATCTGAAAGCAGCGGACGTCCATAACTGACAATATCGCAAGAATCCCCAATGGCTTCACAGGCCATCTCCGGGTCATCCATTCGCCCGGCCAGAATAATCGGTACTTCCACGTGTTTTTTCAGAATCCGTCCAAATTCCCGGTACATCCCGCCCTCTTTAAAATACATCGGCGGATGATTCCAATACCATGAATCGTAGGTTCCGGCATCGACATTGAGGGCGTCATATCCAGCGGCAACCAACAATTTGGCGGCTGCAATCCCTTCGTCAATGTCTTTGCCGACTTCAACAAAGTCTTCTCCCGGCAACGCCCCCTGCCGCACGCTTTTCATAAAACTCTTGAGACTGTAACGCAGGGTGACTGGATAATCTGGTCCGCAGACACCTTTAATGGCCTTGACAATTTCGGTGGCAAATCGCAACCGGTTTTCCAGACTGCCGCCAAAATCGTCGGTTCTTTTATTAAAAAAAGCAATTGCAAATTGATCCAGCAGGTAGCCTTCATGAACCGCATGAATTTCGATCCCGTCAAATCCGGCGGCTTTTGCCACGCCAGCTGACATGGCAAACTTTTGAATTACATTGTAAATCTCTTCAACCGTCATTTCGCGATGCATAATACATGGATCCCAGCGGTTTTGCTGTTTGGACGGGGCCAGATGCTTTTTCACAAACCCGGGAATCGCACTTCTTCCCAGCCCTCCGGTTAATTGCAGAATGGTTTTTGCGCCATAGGCATGGATGCGCTCATTCATCTGGGTTCCAGCATAAATAAAAGCCAGCGGATTAATCGTCGGGCAGGGAATAACCGGTTTAGCCATATCTTCAGTTTCCAAGTCCACACTGCAGATCCCGGTAATAATCAAGCCCGTACCACCCTTGGCTCTTTCCACATAATAGTCCTGGCCGTTCTGATTAAAGGCACCGTTGTCATCGGCAAATCCGATTGGTCCCATCGGGGCCATTGAAATTTTGTTTTTAATCTGAAGCTTACCTATATTTGTCGGCTGAAATAATGCTGCATACTTATTTGCCATTGAAATACTCCCTTCGTTTCGCTTCAATTTGGTTTATCCTTATGGTCTTACCCGATAATTGCGGCTTTACACTTTTGATAAACCAATATTTAAATTCTATCTTTATTTTCATATTACTTTATGAAATTTCACCGTTTTTCAAAAAGTATGTTAAACTGAATCTATCTGAATCGGTCTTACTATGTCATCATAAGACCATTTAATTTTTATATACGAGGAGCGTTTAAAATGGATAAAAAATTTACGGACCCCTTAACAAGCGGCTCGGCCAATGCCAGCTACCCGATTGATACTGAGATTTTCACAACTGCTGAGCGAAGTATTGCTCCTATTCCGGTACCGTCAGATTCGCCCAAACCGCCGATTGAAGAACTGACCCGATATGCCGACCATGGCTATGGCCTCTGGAACTATGGCCCGGGAATTCCACATGAAAAAAGACTCGATCTGATGGCTTCCTGCTATAACGCGGTCGAGATCACACAATCAAAATCACTGCTCAATTTCTTTACGATGACAGATATTCATCTCACTGATAAAGAATCCCCGGGACAGGTGCCCTTTTATGGCTACAAATGGGGCGTTATCTCCGGCTATTCGGGAATCATGCTTTATACCACCCATGTGCTTGATGCCGCGGTCCAGACCATCAACGCCCTCCACCAAAAAAAATCTTTTGATTTTGGCATCTCTCTGGGTGATGACTGCAACTGTACCCAGCACAATGAACTGC
>JAKLQL010000338.1 GCA_022013395.1 Acetobacterium sp. | reverse complement strand
CAATGGTGGGATCAATAATAAATACAGCGCCATTTTGATTATTGATACTCGTTAAAATAAATTCTGGTTTAACGCATTGTTGGTCAATATAAACCAGTGTCATGTTTATATTCGTCTTATCATTTTCTTCGTCAGGGCTGACAGAAATTTCTTCAATAAATGGACGAATATCTTTTTCGACAAACTTGCCTTTTTTATTTCTTTTCTGAATAAATATCTGTGGCGATGCCAGATAAGCTTGAATCGACTCAGCCAGTTTTTCGAAATCTGTTTCGGGAAGCACTTTAATTTTTATCTGGTAAATACTTTTGTAAAGCGCTGCCGAAAGTGATCCGACCCTATCGCCGCAAATTTTGGCACTGACGATTTCCAGCCCCTTGGGCAGAACCTGGTTCATCTGGCTGATAAATGTTTCGGTATTCATGTCCTCTGAGACAATGACCTCGCCGTATTCCCCATCGCTGGTTAAGCCAACCGACATAGCCAAGGCAAATGACATCTTGGGATGGGGGTTAAAACCCTGGGAATACGCGATTGGGATATTAGCCCGCCGGAAAGCCCGCTGAAAAAGCCGCTGCTGATCCAAATGGGATAAAAGACGCAGGGGTGTTGATCGCTTAAATTGATAGTGTATCTTAACCATTGCATTTCCAGCCTTTCTTGAATTCCATAATGCCGCAATTTGAACAGCTTTCCGGGCAAAATGGTGTGGTTATGGCCGCCTCTGCTTTTAAGGCCTCGGCCTGCAAGAATTTTTTGGTGACCCCAGTGTCAATAAAATCCCAGGGCAAAATCTCATCATAAGATCGGTCTCTCAAGGCATAGAAATTCGGATCCACGCCAGCTTCAGCAAAAGCTTCAGTCCATTTTTCCAGATCAAAGTATTCGCCCCAGCCGTCAAAGCGACAGCCTTTTTCATGGGCTTTTTCCAGCACCAATCCCAGCCGTCGGTCGCCTCTGGCAAAAACCGCTTCCAGAAAGCTGACGCCGCTGTCATGCCAGCTATAGGAAATCTTGCGGTCTTTAATACTGTTTTTTAAGTGACGTTGTTTATCTTGAAATTCCTCACGGGTATTTTGTCCCATCCACTGAAAGGGGGTAAACGGTTTAGGGACAAACGAAGAGGCACTTAAGACGACTTTCAAACTTTTATTTCGTGATTCCCGGTCGAGTTTGTAATATTCATCCACGACTTTTTGAGCCAAATCGGCAATGCCTTCAATATCTTCCAGGGTTTCGCCGGGCAGGCCGATCATAAAATAGAGTTTGACATGACCCCAGCCTTTTTCAAAGGCCGTTCGCACGGTATCCATCAGATTTTCTTCGGTTACGCCCTTATTGATAACGTCCCGCATCCGCTGGGTTCCGGCTTCTGGTGCCAGGGTCAAACCAGCTTTTCTAACCTTTTGAATTTCTTCCAGCATGTCGATACTTAAGGAGTCAATCCGCAAAGATGGCAAGGAAATACTGACTTTTTCGTCTTCATATTCTTTGACCAGGTTTTTGATTAGGGTTTCAATCTCGCTGTAATCCCCGGTACTGAGCGATGACAGGGAAACCTCATCGTATCCGGTTGCTTCAATCAGAGCTCTGATTTTTTCCTGAATGGTCGGCAATGATTTTTCCCGGGTGGGGCGATAAATCATCCCGGCCTGGCAAAAACGACAGCCCCGTCCGCAGCCTCTGAAAATTTCATAGCTGATGCGGTCATGAACGGTTTCGGTATAAGAGACCACGATTTTGTCGGGAAAATAAGCCATATCGAGATCTTCGATGAATTGTTTGCGGATAGTTGGGAATGCTTCGGCTACTATTGGGGTGAAGGCGGTAATTACGCCGGTATTTTCATCATAGCTCACTTCGTAAAAAGCTGGTACATAAACCCCTTCGATCGCAGCGGCCATTTTTAGAAAATCCTGCCGTTTGCCTTTATTTTTTTGCCACTGGCGATAGGTTTCCATGATTTTTAAAATCACCTCTTCCCCTTCTCCAATGACAAACAGATCAATGAAATCAGAAAGCGGTTCGGGGTTATAAGAACAGGGGCCACCGGCAATAACAAACGGCTCGTCTTCCTGACGTTGACTGCTTCTTAAGGTAATGTGTCCGAGCTTCAGCATATTTAAAATATTGGAGTAGCTCATTTCATATTGAAGGGTGAACCCCACAAAGTCGTATTCGTTTAATGGCATCATCGATTCCAGACCATAGAGTGGCAGGTTATATTTTAGCAATTGCTCTTCCATATCCACCCAGGGTGCAAAAACCCGTTCGCACCAGATGTCTTCGGCTTCGTTAAGTAAGCCATAGAGAATTTTCATACCCAAATGGGACATTCCCACCTCATAGGTGTCCGGAAAGGCAAAAGCAAAGCGAATCATCTCAGCATCCGGTGTTTTATGGACAGCATTCACCTCGTTTCCAAGGTAGGTGATTGGTTTTGTAACCAGGGGCAAAATATTTTTTTCGATAAAATTATTCATTTATTTCCTCATTTTTAAATTTTGTATATTATTCAGGATATCATGTAAGATAAACTCAGGTTTATAAACCTACCTTATCTTACATGATTACTTTAATATTGTATAGTTAAAATGCTTATAACAAATACGTTCTTCTAAAAGAACGATCGTTAACATTTTTATTTTTGATAGTATTTATTGGATAAAGCTGCGTCTAAACGGGTAAATTTTAAGAACTCAACTAAATCTAGATTTCTCCATTTTTATAAATCAAGACATTTTCCAGATCAGTTCGCCTTTTCGTTGCTGCAATACCTCGGTAACCATCCCATTTTCTGCTGCGCTTTCCAAGTATTTTGTTATCGAGGTAACAAGTTTGGCATCGTCTGCGACGCTAAGTTCCTGGGGGAAAATTCCTTTTGCCTTCGCAACAGAAAAGACGCGTTCATAAGTCCCAATCTCATAACTGAGGACGGGAAATAATCCTTTTGTCCATAAAAGATTAAAAATATAGTTGAGCTTGTTAAACTGGCGAACATAAGCCTGATCAGTCAATACGTATAATTGTTCTTTCAGCGCACTGTGCCGCTCAACAAACGCCGAAATATAACAGGTGCCCGTGGAAAAATCCAGCATTTTATACAACTGATCAGGGCCATGAATGGCTGGCGACATGCTGGCCAGGACAAAATCAAAGCGTTGCTCTGACACAAAGCTATCCCAATCGGATTTGACAAAATCAATATTTGTTAACCCGGCATTTTCGGCGTTTTGTTTGGCATATAGCAGCATATTTTCAGAAAAATCCAAGCCGACCACATGTTTTACCACTTTGCCAAGCTCAACTGCAAATTGGCCGGTACCACAACCAATGTCCAACACTGTTGATTCATTATTAATAATGGCTTTATCCAACAACTCCTGAACCTTTTCTTCCTGGGTGACCCGAGCCGTCATTGACGTTTGTGAATTGTTATATTCCTCGGCGCGGAAATCCCAAAAATCGACAGTCGGTTCTTTTTTCTGGTTGTCACTTAACCATAATTTTTCGAAATACTCTGATTTTAATTCCATTTTCCACCGTTCTCTTTCCCTATGATAGCCTCGCTATCGATTAATAAAAAACAACCCGGCCAGACAAAGGGCGATTCCAACCAGGTGATTGGTGGTCAGAACTTCCTTGTAGAATAACAGGCCTACGGGGATCAGTAGAATCGCCAGGGATATATTGGCCACCAACGATCCCAGACTGATATTCCAGCCCGCCCGATAGGCGCTGATGTAACCAAATTCCAGAGCTACCACCGAAATCCCCAGGGCGAAACTGGTCCAGTTCAATCGTTTGAAGGATTGGACCAGCCCTTCGTCCAAACCATTAGTGAGCATTAAGATAAATGTCAGTAAGGCGGCCACCAGATAGGTTATCAGCAGCGATAAAAAAGGGTTGGCGGTTGCCGGCGTCGATTTGGTGCAGATATTATAAAAAACATTGGCGGTAACAATCAGGATAATTGGTAGATAGTAGCTTAATTCATTCACGGTTATTCAGGTCTCCCCCTTTTCTATAATTGTATCCGATCATTTGAACCTGCCATAAGATTGACGATTTTTTTAGCACTGACTTCAATTTATAAAAAGACGCAATATAAAAAACCTGTTATAAAAAGACCTGCACAAAAAGCTTTTGCAATTCATCAAAATCTTCATATGGCTTGTCAAGATACAGCAGGCGTTTAATAAGATGCTTTTGCTGATCGTTAAGGTTCAACTGATTAGTACTAAATCCGTTGCTGCCGGGAGTCAGCTCCTGGCAGCCGGATGCTAAACGCATAAAAACATCGCCGATGCCCCAGAAGTCCGGGTTAAACTGATTATGTAATTGGCGGCGTTTTCGGGCTGAACCAAAATCAATCAGGGAAAGCTCATGGTCGATCCATAAGATGTTTGAGGTTTTAATATCGCGATGACTGATCTTCATCGCTTCTAAATAACACATCACCGCAATTAATTGGTTCATAATCATAATGATTTCTGTTTTCTGAAAATTGTAATCCCAGTCAATCAGTTCTTCCAGACTGTTGCCGGGTCTTTTTTCCATAATCAATCCATAAAAACCATCCCGGTCAACCACTTGAATCAATTTGGGAATGGCTGGATGTTCTATTTCTTTTAGCCAACAGATTTCCCGGGTCAGTTTATCTTTGTGACGTTTGACATCATTGGCATTAAAGATTTTCAGGACATAGTCCTGGGTATCGCGGGACACGGTATAACAGGCCCCAAAACGTCCCTGCCCCAGACGGCCCTGCAAATGGAATCCGTCGAGAGCAAGGGTGCCGGTTAAAGTCGAATCACGTCTACCACTCAATTTCATCGACGGACAAGGGTTTTTCATTGCGATAGCTGTCTTGCACCTGACCATTTTTCATAATGATGACCTTGTCAGCCATGGGTGTAATGGCCTGATTGTGGGTAATTAGGATGACTGTCATATTTTCTTTGCGGCTGGTTTCCTGGAGCAGCTTGAGAATATTTTTACCGGTGTTATAATCCAGGGCGCCGGTTGGTTCGTCGCAGAGTAGCAGTTTCGGGCGCTTGGCCAAAGCTCTGGCAATGGCCACCCGCTGTTGTTCCCCGCCAGATAGCTGGGAGGGAAAATTGCCTAATCGTTCTTCCAGTCCAACGCTTTTTAAAACCGTTTCGGCATCCATTGGATCACGGCAGATTTGGGTTGCCAGTTCGACGTTTTCAACCGCAGTCAGGTTCTGAATGAGATTGTAGAACTGAAACACAAAGCCGGTATCATAACGCCGATATTCAGCCAGTTCCTTACGAGTCAGTGCGGCAACATCTTTTTCCCCGACAATAACCTGCCCTTCATCGCAGTCATCCATCCCACCCAGAATATTGAGGACGGTTGTTTTACCAGCCCCACTGGGCCCAACGACGACGGCAAATTCGCCTTCGTCGATGAAAAAATTGATCCCATTGGCGGCGTTGATGGTCACTTCACCCATATGATAACGCTTATGGACATCTTTAAATTCAATAAAATGTTTCATTTTTTTATCCTTAGTTTTATTTCAAATTTTAGTCGTTTCAGATAGTTTAGGTTTGTTTTGTTCTCTTATTTTAGTATAAAGAAAAAGCATCATAAAAGCCAGTTGTAAAGTCGAAAAAAAAGAAAGGTCTCCCTTTCTTTTATATTTATTTTTTTGCCGGTTCCCATTTACACCGAACTGGGGATACGATGGCTTCCTCTTTTTTTAGCAATTTAAAGGCTTGATCGATCTCTTTGCGATCAACCTTCAAAGCTTTTTCGACCTCGCCAGCCGTCATCGGAGATCCATTTTGTGTCATACAAGCTAAAATTTTATCTTTTAATTCCATAATAGCCTCCATAAATTATTAATTTTATGCGTCAATTATAGCAGATATTTCT
>JAKLQL010000337.1 GCA_022013395.1 Acetobacterium sp. | reverse complement strand
CTGCTTTTACCACCGGCCAGAATAAGAAACGAAAGTTCAGCACAGTTCATTGGAATCCTCTTTCTAATACGGTGTAATTATATTGATGTGTAAATTAGCTAGTGACTTATTATAAGGACTTTAAAGAGTTGAAGTCAAGAGTAAGATACCGTCTTCGCAAAACAAACGGTTATTCAATTAAGCAGGTTATGACAGTTTGTTATATGTTTAACATTCTCATTGACTTTGCTTTTAGAAAGTGAAAAAATTGTAGAGTGTGAAAGATTTACAAAACGATGAAGGAGGATGTAAGATGAAAAAACAGGTATTAACCACTTGTCCTTACTGCGGCGCGGGTTGTCAATATTATCTTAATGTTGAAGAGGGTAAAGTTGTAAACGTTACCCCGGCTGATGGTAGAACTAACGAAGGCACGATGTGTCTTAAGGGGCATTACGGTTGGGATTATTTAAATGATCCACAGATTTTAACGAAACGGCTTACCAAACCACAGATCCGGAAAAATGGCGTATTGGAAGAGGTGGAATGGGATGAAGCCATCAGTTATACGGCAAAACGTTTGAATGAGATTAAGGCTAAATATGGTCCTGACGCCATTATGGGAACTGGGTGCGCCCGTGGTTCAGGTAATGAAGCAAACTATGTAATGCAGAAATTCATGCGTGCTGCGATTGGGACCAATAATGTGGATCACTGTGCCCGTGTTTGTCATGCCCCTTCAGTGGCGGGTTTGGCCTATTCACTGGGAAGCGGTGCGATGTCGCTGAGCATCCCGGAAATTGAAGATGCCAAATTTTTGCTGATATTTGGGTATAATCCAGCGGAGTCTCATCCAATTGTTGCCAGAAGAATTGTAAAAGCGAAACAAAAAGGGGCAAAGATTGTTGTGGTTGATCCCCGGATAACCGAATCAGCCCGAATTGCCGATATGCACCTGCAGCTAAAAGGCGGATCCAACCTGGCGTTGGTACAAGCTATGGCAAATGTTATCATTGCCGAAGGTTTAGGGGATCGCAGATTTATTGAAGACCATACCTCAGGGTATGAAGAATATAAAAAACAAATTGAAAAATACACCCCAGAGTATGCGGAGCCAATTTGTCATATTCCAGCAGAAACGATTCGCCAGGCCGCCCGAGCTTATGCAAAAGCAGAATCGGCGGCGATTCTCTGGGGGATGGGTGTTACCCAATTTGGACAGGCGGTGGATGTAGTTAAGGGTCTTGCCAGTCTGGCTCTTTTAACCGGAAATTTTGGCGGTCCTAACATGGGGGTTGGTCCGGTTCGTGGCCAGAATAATGTTCAGGGTGGCTGTGATATGGGTGCTTTGCCAAACTGTTATCCCGGATATCAGAATGTTGTCGATGAAGAGGCCCGTAAAAAATTCGAAAAAGCCTATGGGGTTCCGTTATCAAACAAAATTGGGATTCCGTTGACCCAGGTACCACACTATGTACTGCATGAAAAAGACGAGAAGAAAAAAATCCGGGCATACTATATCTTCGGAGAAGATCCCGGTCAATCTGATCCAGATCTTCACGATATGAGAAAAGCATTAGATGAACTTGAATTTGTAGTGATGCAGGATATCTATATGAATAAGACCGGTCTCCACGCTGATGTTATCTTACCGGCTACTGCCTGGGGCGAACATGATGGGGTTTACACCTGTGCTGACCGGGGATTCCAACGCATCAGAAAAGCAGTTGAACCAAAAGGTGACGTAAAACCAGACTGGGAAATCATTTCCTTGGTGTCAACCGCCATGGGTTATCCGATGAGTTACAAAAACACCAAAGAGATTTGGGATGAAATGAGAAGCTTATCTCCATTATTCTCTGGCGTAACCTACGAAAAGATTAAAGCTTTGGGAAGTGTGTTATGGCCATGTACAAATGAATCCATGGATGATAAGGGGACGATGTATCTGCATAAAGATGGCGTATTTGCTCATCCGGATGGAAAAGGCAAGTTCTTTGCCACCGAGTGGCGTGCACCCGGCGAAGTTGAGAGTAAAGACTTTCCTTATTCATTGTCAACGGTTCGAGAAGTTGGACATTATTCGGTTCGGACGATGACAGGGAACTGCCGGACCCTTACCAGTCTGGAAGATGAACCCGGCTGGATTCAGATGAGTCCTGTCGATTGTGAAAAACTGAAAGTTAAAGAAGGCGAGCTGATTCGGGTAACCTCAAAACGGGGAACTACCATCACCCGTGTTAAGCCAACGGAACGGGTCAAAGAAGGTGCTACCTACATGACCTATCAATGGTGGGTCGGTGCCTGTAATGAATTAACTGTGCCGTATCTTGATCCGGTCAGCAATACGCCTGAATCCAAGTATTGTGCCATCAATCTTGAAAAAATAGAAGATCAGTCCTGGGCCGAAACGTTTATCAGAGAGTCGTATGAAGGCATCAGAACAAATATGGGTATCGATACTGCTAATAAGGAGGGAAGACTATGAATTATTTTGTAAAAGGCAATCCTGATTTATGCATTGGCTGCAGAACCTGTATGATTGGGTGTGTTGTCGCCCATGAAGGTGACAAAATATTCCAAATGCGACCCGGCGAATATGTCTTTAATCCCAAATTGGACATTGTAAAAACAGCTACTATTACGGTTCCGGTACAGTGTAAACATTGTGAAAACCCATCCTGTATGAATGCCTGTCCGGTTGGGGCCATTGAAATGCTTGACAATGCCATCGTGGTATTGACGGATAAATGCATAGGCTGTAAAACCTGCATGATCGCCTGTCCTTACGGAGCGATTGATCTGGTGGTCGCCAGTGACGGAAAAAAACAATTGGATAACAGTGTTCGGATGGTCGCTAATAAATGTGACCTTTGCGTCGATAGAGAAGACGGACCGGCCTGTATAAAAGTTTGTCCGACTGCCTCATTAAAACTTGTTACTGAGGAAGATGTGGAAACGTCGGTTTCAAACAAACGAACAGCCGCGGCAATTTCGCTGGCTCATGTGAAAGGATAGTAAAGATATTAGTGGTTTTAATTACAGAAAAAATAGAAAAGCTTTGAAAATATGAAAAATGAAGCGGATAATTATCGTAATATTGAAATTTTGAGTGATAAACGTTTAAAATCAGTAAAAAATTGCGAAAAATCGTCGCCAAATCATAATAATTACAGACATTTCGGCTGTGATTATTATGATTTATTCAGTTTGCAAAGGACAAGTAAATATTTGCTATACTATGATATTAGTTTGACAATGTACATGCCAATATGACATAATTAAGGCAAACTTGATTACTTGAGAAGGAGGATGTATTATGGGAAAACAGATACTAACTACTTGCCCTTATTGTGGTGCAGGTTGTCAATTATACCTTAATGTAAACGATGGTAAAATTGTCAGCGCAACCCCGGCACCAGGTAGAACGAATGAAGAAACCCTATGCCTTAAAGGTCATTATGGCTGGGATTATTTAAATGATCCACAAATTTTGACAAAACGGCTCACCAAACCATTGATTAGAAAAAATGGTGTATTGGAAGAGGTGGAGTGGGATGAAGCGATCAGCTACACCGCTGGCCGGCTATCAGAAATTAAGGCCAAATATGGTCCGGATTCAATAATGGGAACAGGCTCTGCCCGTGGTCCCGGAAACGAAGCAAATTATGTCATGCAGAAATTTATGCGTGCCGCCATCGGTACGAATAATGTGGATCACTGCGCCCGGGTTTGACATGCCCCATCTGTAGCGGGTCTACAGTACACATTAGGAAGCGGCGCCATGTCAATGGGCGTACCAGAAATCGAAGATGCAAAGTTATTATTTATATTTGGTTATAACGGCGCGGATTCACATCCAATCGTAGCCAGAAGAATTGTAAAAGCTAAACAAAAAGGTGCAAAAATTATCGTAACCGATCCTCGTATCACCGAATCAGCGCGAATTGCCGATATGCATCTCCAATTGAAAGGCGGATCCAACATGGCATTGGTAAATGCTATTGGAAACGTTATTATCGCCGAAGGTTTAGCAGATAAGAAGTTTATTGAAGATCATACTTCAGGGTATGAAGAATATAAAGCAATCGTAGAAAAATACACACCGGAATATGCTGAAAAAATTTGTCATGTACCAGCCGATCAGATTCGTGAAGCAGCCAGAGCTTATGCCAAAGCGGAAACATCGATGATCCTTTATGGAATGGGTGTTTGCCAATTTGCCCAGGCGGTTGATGTGGTCAAAGGACTTTCCAGTCTGGCCCTTTTAACCGGAAACTTTGGCGGACCAAACATGGGGATTGGCCCGGTTCGTGGCCAGAACAATGTCCAAGGAGCCTGTGATATGGGCGCTTTGCCAAACTGTTACTCAGGATATCAATCGGTTACCGATGATGCAGTCCGGGAAAAATTTGAAAAAGCCTGGGGCGTAAAATTGTCGAACAAGGTTGGGATTCCTCTGACACATGTTCCGCACAAGGTTCTCGAAGAAAAAGATGAAGCAAAGAAAATTCATGCTTATTATATATTCGGAGAAGATCCAGCCCAATCGGACCCCGACCTGGCGGAAATCAGAGAAACGCTTGAAAAGGTTGATTTTGTTGTAGTTCAAGACATTTTCATGAATAAAACAGCGCTCCATGCGGATGTTATTTTACCATCCACAGCCTGGGGTGAACACGATGGCGTTTATTCCTGTTGCGATCGTGGATTCCAGAGAATCCGAAAAGCAGTTGAACCGCAAGGTGATGTAAAAACTGACTGGGAAATTATTTCGCTGGTTTCAACAGCAATGGGCTATCCAATGAGCTATAAAGATACCAAAGAAATATGGGATGAAATGAGAAGCTTAACGCCAAGTTTCTTTGGTGCAACCTATGAAAAAATGGAAGCATTGGGAAGTATCCAATGGCCTTGCCGGGATGAGTCAATGGAAGACAAGGGCACACCATACCTTCATAAAGGCGGAAAATTCGCTCATCCGGATGGAAGAGCCAAGTTCTTCTCGGCTGAATGGCGACCACCATGTGAAGTTGAAAGTGCCGAGTATCCTTACTCATTGTCAACAGTTCGCGAAGTTGGCCATTATTCCGTACGGACAATGACCGGAAACTGTCGTGCTTTAGCCAATCTTGAAGATGAGCCTGGCTGGATTCAAATGAGTCCGGAGGATTGTCAAAAGCTCAATGTTAAAGAGGGCGAATTAATCCGGGTATACTCTAAACGGGGAAGTCTTCTGACCCGGGTTTTACCAACTGAACGAGTCAAAGCAGGTGCTACCTACATGACATATCAATGGTGGATCGGGGCTTGTAATGAGCTGACCACGCCATATCTGGATCCCATCAGTAACACCCCTGAAATGAAGTACTGTGCCATTAATCTTGAAAAGGTAGACGATCAGGTTTGGGCCGAAAAGTTTATCAAAGACTCGTATGATAGCATTCGAAAAGATATGGGCATCGATACTGCCAACAAAGGAGTGTAGACAATGAATTATTTTGTAAAAGGTAATCCTGATTTATGCATTGGCTGTAGAACCTGTATGATCGGGTGTGTTGTTGCCCATGAAGGTGACAAAATATTTCAAATGAGACCCGGCGAATATGTCTTTAACCCAAAACTGGATATAGTCAAAACAGCGACTATTACGGTTCCGGTGCAGTGTAAACATTGCGAAAACCCCTCCTGTATGAATGCCTGCCCAGTAGGGGCCATTGAAATGATTGACAATGCGGTGGTGGTATTACCAGATAAATGCATTGGCTGTAAAACCTGTATGATCGCCTGTCCTTACGGGGCGATTGATCTAGTGGTCGCCAGTGACGGAAAAAAACAATTGGATAACAGTGAGCGGATGGTTGCCAATAAGTGCGATCTTTGTGTTGGTAGAGAAGATGGACCGGCCTGCATAAAAGTCTGTCCGACCGCCTCATTAAAACTTGTTACTGAGGAAGATGTGGAAACTTCTGTTTCAAACAAACGAACAGCAGCAGCGATTTCGCTGTCTCAAGTAAAAGGCTCATAGTAGTAACTATAAAAATGTGAGGACTGTATCAGAGCAATGCAGAGTCTTAAATTATACTCATGCCAACCTTTGATGCAGTCTATTTTTTTGAGAATAATTTTACCCCGGGTAGCCGCCAAATGAGTGCCTGCATTCACTTGACGACTGCCCGGAAATCAAAGGGAAACCTCAAAAACTGGCTTCTTGCAGTTCTTTGGGATGATGAATGTGAAATGATTTAAGAGAGGAGGAGTTGCAAACTTGAATACCTTTTTAAAGCTGGCTGTGGTAAAAGTCAAAGGTGAGCAATCAGATATTGTCGATGAATCGATTATAACCGAATATCCATTGAAGCTGTATGTAAATGACAAAGAGTTTAATACGTTTTACTGCACACCGAAAGATTTAAAAGAGCTGGCAGTGGGATACCTTATGAGCTGCGGCGTTTTAGGCGGAAAGCAAGATGTTTTGAGTATCGAAATCATTGAAAAAAAGAATAGCGCAAAAATACGGATCGCTGAACAGATGACCCGTCCTCAAAAGGAACCATTAGAAAATCCGATGGCTATAAAAATTCAAACCATCTATCAAATAATGGGGAAAAACGTTAAGCCAACCGAACTTTTTATGGAAACGGGTGGATTTCACAGCGTTGCCATCTATGATGGCGATCAGGAAGTCATTACCATTATGGATGTCGCCCGTCATAACGCAGTAGATAAGGTAATCGGATACTGTATTATAAATGATATCGATTGCAGAGATAAAATCCTGGTAGTAAGCGGAAGAATTTCCTCAGATATGATTTCAAAGGCCGAGAAGGGCAGCATCCCGGTGGTGTTATCAAAGTCAGCACCAACGAGCTTAAGCATTTCACGAGCTGATGAGGCCGGCATTACCTTAGTTGGATTTGTCAGGGGTGAACAGATGAATGTTTACACCCATCCAAATCGAATTGATCTGGGGGAGGAAACATTCCGGGCCATTGTAAAAAAAAAAAGAACAAATTATTTGAGAAATTCTTTTCTATATTTAAGATCTTAAAAGATAAATGGAGGGTAAAATGAATAAAAATTTAAGTTCATTTGTTGTCGCTTGTAATGATCAGTGTACCGGATGTAAAGCTTGTGAAGTCGCATGCTTTACCGTACATAATCAAAAGGATAACAAAGTTGCGCACACGGTAGGAACCGTAGAGATCCCTGTTACACCGAGACTGTTTTTGATTAAACTGGAAGATAATTGTCTGCCAATTCAATGTAAGCAATGTGAAGATGCACCTTGTCTCAACTCGTGTTCGGCCAAAGCCATCACCAAGGTTGATGGTACCGTGATTGTTAATGAAACACTTTGTATCGGATGTAAAAATTGCATGATGGCATGTCCATTCGGTGCGATTGAAATGCTGCCAATTGCAAAAAATGGCAAAGCGGTTGATCAAATTGGTACCGATGAAGTGCGAAAATCGGCATTCAAATGTGATCTTTGCGCAGACGTTGTTGATGGACCTGCTTGTGTGAAAGCATGTCCACATGATGTTCTGAAAGAAATGGATCTGGAACAAGATCGTAAAGATAAAAGCATCAAAGCAGCTATTGCACTTACCTTAACAGGCAATCTATAAGAAAGGGGGACAAAAAAATGATAATTAATATCGATAAAGAAATATGTACCGGTTGTAGAGAATGTGCAGAAATATGTCCAGTGTCTGCAATCGAGGGCGAACAAGGCAAGGCTCAGGAAATCAATTATGATAAGTGTGTGATGTGCGGTCAATGTGTACAAAAATGCAAATCCTATGTTTCCATTGTTGATCATGGCCCAAAAGCATATGATCAAAAAAGAGCGGAACGAAATCTTCCAAGTACTGTTAAAGAACCACTTTTTGCGGCATACAACAACTGTAATCTGGATAAGGTTAAAGCAGCCCTGGCTGACCCTAATGTCATCACCATGGTTCAATGTGCCCCGGCCGTACGGGTTGGTATCGCCGAAGACTTTGGCGGCGAGCTGGGAACCGTGGCAGCAAAAAAATTGGCCGCAGCGCTACATAAAATCGGCTTTGACCGTGTCTATGACACCAACTTCACCGCCGATCTGACCATTATGGAAGAAGGAACCGAGCTGATTAAACGGGTCACCGAAGGTTCTGGAAAATTGCCGATGTTCACGTCATGTTGTCCGGCCTGGGTTTCCTTCCTTGAAAGAAATTATCCGGAGCAGAAGGATCATCTTTCAACCTGTAAATCGCCACAACAAATGGGCGCAATTTTTAAAACATATGGTGCCAAGCTTGATAACTATGATCCATCGAAAATATTCACTGTTTCCGTCATGCCTTGTACCTGTAAAGAATTTGAATGTAACCGTGAAGAAATGAACAGCAGCGGTTATCAGGATATTGATGTCGCCATTACAACCAGAGAGCTGGCCTATTTAATCAAAGATATGGGTATCGACTTTAACAGTCTGCCAGATCAGGACTTTGACCAGCCACTGGGTCTGTATACCGGCGCTGGTACCATCTTCGGTGTTACTGGGGGAGTTATGGAAGCAGCGATCAGAACCGGTTACGAACTGATCACCGGCAATCCAATTCCTGCAGTGGACGTCAGTGCTGTTCGCGGCAGCGACGCTTTCCGTACCGCAACCTTAAAAGTTGGCGATCTTGATCTAAAGGTTGGGATTGTAACCGGTCTTGCAAATGTCATTCCAGTGATGGAAGATCTCAAAGCCGGCAAGTTGGATCTCCACTTTATTGAAGTGATGACCTGCCCAGTTGGCTGTGTCAGTGGTGGCGGACAACCGAAACTGCTTCTCGACAGCGAAAAAGAAGCCGCTTACGAAGCAAGAACAAAAGGAACCTACGCTCATGATGCAGAATTACCGATTCGAAAATCCCATGAGAACCCTGCAATCGCAAAAATATATGAAGATTATTTACTGACTCCAAACGGTAAAGAATCTCATCATATGTTGCATACTCACTATTGCACCGGTGAAAATAACTTTAAAAAATAGAATCGTTTAAATATAAGAAAAGGCCATGAAATGGCCTTTTCTTAATGTCTGGATTATTAAATATAGATCAGTCAATCATGATCCGAAAAAAACTTCGGTTGAGAATACTGACGAATATAACCAAATGGAATAGTTTAAATATTATTATTCCATTATTTCATTCAATATTCTCTTCCATATATGATAGTATTCAAAAGAATGGTCATAAGCATTAAGACGATTCATAAAACATCAATGAAAGAGAGTGTTGTTATGAAATTACAAACAGAATTACCGGCTATTTTTGAAGAATTCGCCGAAGCGCGACGAAATGGATTTTTGGCTGCCAAGGAAATTAAAGACAAGAATATTCCCTTGATTGGGGTGTTCTGCACCTATTTTCCCCAGGAAATGGCTCTGGCCATGGGAGCGGCTACGGTCAGTCTCTGTGCATCTTCGGATGAAACCAT
>JAKLQL010000336.1 GCA_022013395.1 Acetobacterium sp. | reverse complement strand
TAATAATGACTAAATTGAAGCATTGATCTGTTGTTGTATATCGTCGGGACATAACATATAATTATTAAAAAGAGATGAAATTGCTGTGGAGTTGCCAGGGCAAGACGATGAATCGATGTTTTTAGATAAGTCAAATTGAGTAGAAAAAGAGGGTGTCATGAGAAATTCAGCAAATCATTTTCAAAGCATGTTCAGGTTTTTAATTAATGTGGTGTTGATCCTGTTGCAGTTAACCATCATTGGTATTGTGATTCTCCAATTTTCAGATTATGCAGTGTATGCATATTGGGTAATTGAAGCAATTGCAGTGCTGGTCGTATTGAACATTGTTTACCGAAAAAAAACGGCAGCCTATAAAATATCCTGGATCATCTTTGTCTTGATTCTTCCGGCAGTGGGGATTGTCCTCTACTTTATTTGGGGACGGCAGCATGTATCAAAAAAGTCCAAGGCTCGCTGGGATAGAATTAATCAGAATACTTATGAAAAACTGAGTCAAAATTGTGATGTTTTTGAAGAGCTGAAAGATTCTGGAATAAAAAAAGAAGTCGACCTGGTGTATCGGCTATGTGGCCTGCCGGTCTGGAAAAATACCAAAACAAAGTATTTGAGATTAGGGGAGGAAATGCATCGGGCCAATCTGGAAGCCATTATGAGTGCAGAAAAATTCATTTTTCTGGAGTATTTTATTGTAACTGGCGGAAAAATGTATGATGAACTGATGTCAGCTTTGTTTGAAAAAGCGGCTATGGGGGTTGAAGTACGGATGATGGTCGATGAAATGGGCAGTTTATCAACGCTACCAAAGGATTTTTATCAAATCTGTGCCGCACATCAGATCAAAAGCATTCCCTTTAATCCGTTGTCAGCTTCACTTTTTAAATTTATTAGCTTTCGGGATCATCGGAAAATGACGATCGTGGATGGTAATGTAGCCATTACTGGTGGAATCAACATCGGGGATGAATATATCAATGAAAAAGTGAGGTTTGGCCATTGGAAGGATATGGCCGTGTATCTGGAAGGGGATGCGGTTTTTAGCCTGACAACCATGTTTCTTAATATATGGGAATACGTCTCTGGGGAACCATCTCTAATTGAAGATTATCGGGGTACCTGGAAAAGTTCAAAAGCGGATGGCCTGGTTATGCCCTTTTGTGATGGCCCGACTAATTTAAAAAATCCGGCGGTCAATACCTACATGACTGTTTTTAACAATGCCAAGGAATATATTTATCTTACAACTCCCTATCTTATTCTCGATACCGACCTGACAAATTGTATTTTACTGGCGGCACGAAGTGGTGTCGATGTCCGCATTATCACTCCGGGTATTCCCGATAAAAAGATGGTTTATGCCACAACCCGGGCTTTTTATGGCGATCTTTTAGCTGAAGGGGTACGAATTTACGAATACGCTCCGGGATTCCTTCACGGAAAGGTTCTGGTAACCGATGATCAGGTGTCAATTGTTGGATCGATTAACATGGATTATCGTAGTCTGACCTGGAATTATGAATGTGGAACCTGGATTTACGGGTCTGAAACGGTGCTGGAGATCAAAAAAGATCTGTTGGACTGCATTAATGTAAGTCGAGAGGTGCGCTATGCGGATTGGGAGAAATCGTCATTTATTAAAAAGGTGGGGCAGTCTGTTTTAAGAATCATGGGTCCGTTGATGTAGTTAAATAATGGAGGAAACGTTTATGAAAATCGTTGCAGTTCAAATGAAGGTTGCGTTAAAACAGGTCGAGCAAAATTATGCCAATGCCGAAGCATGGATTAGAAAAGCCGCAACTGCTGAGGCAGATGTGGTGGTGTTGCCGGAAATGTGGAGCGGTGGATTTATTACCGGTGAGTTGGATGAGCGGCTGGCAGATGTGGATGGACAACGCACGCAAGCATTTTTGGCAAAACTGGCTAGTGAACTGAATGTCAATATTGTGGGGGGATCGGTGGCGACTAAAAAGGGCGCGGATTATTTTAATACGTGTTACGTAGCTGACCGCGAGGGCCGTATTATAGCAGACTATGATAAGGCTCATTTGTTCAGTTTTGCAGGCGAAGACCAACGCTATCGTTCTGGCGATAAACTGGCGACTTTTCAACTTGATGGGATAGCGTGCGGCGTTGTGATCTGCTATGAGATCCGTTTCCCTGAGTGGTGCAGAAAACAAGCCCTGGCTGGGACAAAAGTCCTTTTTATACCAGCCGAATGGCCCTTGCTGCGGGTGGGTCACTGGCGTATTTTAAACCAGGCCAGAGCCATCGAAAACCAGATGTTTGTAGTGGCTGTCAATGGCTGTGGTGATGCGATGAAAGATCGTCAAAACGCTGGGAATTCGGTGATCATTGATCCTTTGGGAAATCTGCTGGCCGACGCCGGAGAAGTACCACAAGAAAAGATGATTCTGGGGGATCTGGATTTGGCCGAGCTGGATAAGATTAGAAATAACATGACCGTCTTTAATGATCGGAGAATCGATCTTTATTAATTTAATGAAAAAATTTAATAAAAATAGCAGTAAAAAATAACGTGAGACTCGTTACCGGGTGCAGGTCTTTTGGTAGCGTAATAAAAAAGTGGGATAAGTCGTTTAAAATCGATCCTGGCGGGTATGAGGACAAAAGGAATGCATGTGAATAAGCCCATTTTATTTGATTTATTCTGGTTGAAGATGATCGTTTAATCTTTGGAAAATGGTAAGTACGATGATTGAAAGTTTAAGGAGGCTAAAATAATGAAAGCAATGCGAAAACAAGTCTTCAGTTGGTTGATCATTTTAAGTATGTACGTCAGTCTCATCCCGATGGGGGTCTGGGCCGAAGAATTAAATGAAGCGGTCGGGCTAAGTGGCAATAATGAAACGATCGGGATGATGGATGAAAGCCAGATATTGGACATGAACGTTAACCCTCCGGGAATTGATATTAGCAGTATCCAATCCGGTGACTACTGGTATGAAAATATTGCTGGCGGCATAAAAATTGTATCGTATACCGGAAGTGGTGGAAATGTGGATATTCCATCGACGATTGATGGAAAAAGCGTATTGGAAATTGGTGCCGATGCATTTAACGGAAAAAGTGCCTTAACAGGTGTCAATTTGCCAAACAGCGTAACCGTACTTGGTTTACGTTCTTTTTACAATTGTCCGAATCTGGATTCGGTGTTTTTAGGAAATGGGTTGGTAACCATTGGAAACGGCTCGTTTTGGGGAGCAAAAGCACTGACCAGTATTATGATCCCGCATACGGTCACATCGATCGGTTATGCAACCTTTGCCAGTTGTGACGCGCTGAAAAAAATCACTTTTTTTAACAGTTCGATAACTTTTAACGGGCAGGTATTTGGGACGATTCCAAACCTGACAATTTATGGGTATTCTGGCTCCACCGCAGATTCCTATGCTTACGCCAATACCAGACCCTTTGTGGCCTTACCACCTTCTTATGTGGATGTCTATTATTCCACCCATGTCCAGAATGTTGGTTGGCAGGTATCCCAAAAAAATGGTGAAATCAGTGGCACGGTTGGTCAGTCATTACGTTTGGAAGGAATCAAAATTCTGATTGATAATAGTGAGGTGAATGCGGTGATCGAGTATCAGACGCATGTTCAGAATATTGGCTGGCAATCGATGGTCAGCAATGGCGCACTTAGCGGAACCACCGGCCTTGGTCTGCGATTGGAAGGAATCCGTATCGAGCTTGACGGAACAGATGTCGGAAAATATGATGTCTATTATCGTGTTCATGCTCAGAATTTTGGATGGCTGGATTGGGCAAAAAATGGTGAAAGTGCCGGAACTCAAGGCATGGGTCTACGACTGGAAGGGATTCAGATCATTGTTGCCCCAAAAGATTCGGCAGCGCCGGGATCAACTGCCTTCCCTTTTATGAGTAGTTTAAATTAGACGAGAAAAGAGAACTTAG
>JAKLQL010000335.1 GCA_022013395.1 Acetobacterium sp. | reverse complement strand
TTATTTTAATCTTTCTGAAATCTCAAAAAAAATGAACTATGATTCGCTTAATTTTTTGTTGTGGTTTGTTCTGGTCGGGGTGTTCATCTTTTTAACCTTCAAACTTTTTGCCAGGAAAGATTTGCCATCCATCTGACCATTAATGAAAATTTGATTAATTTTGTGTAATTTAACAACACCAGCTCATTTAGACCAAAGGAGGTGTGATCTATGAATGTGTTTAAAAAAGAAATGAAAGCCAATTTCAAATCATTGATCATCTGGTGCTGTGCCCAGATTTTCATTATCTTTGCCGGGCTGACGAAATACCAGGGCTTCGCCGATTCCCAGGTGGATATGAACGCGCTGTTCGCTGCCTTTCCTAAAGAAATCATGGTTGTTTTTGGGATGGGTTCGGTGGATATTTCTAAGGTTGCCGGTTTTTATTCGGTTTTCTTTCTCTATTTCATGCTATTGGCGGCTGTTCACGCCGTGATGTTTGGCGCCGTCGTGGTGTCCAAAGAGGAACGCGATCATTGTGCCGATTTTATCTACACCCGACCGGTTCGGCGGTTTCAGGTCATCAGCCCCAAACTATTAGCCGGGGTCATTAACATTCTGATTTTTAACATGGTTACCTTTGCCGCTTCGGTCTTTTTCATCGCCCAACACAACCATGGTGATGGTTTAGTTGACAAGGTCTCACTGACCATGCTGGCGCTTTTTATTCTGCAACTGTTCTTTTTAGCTTTGGGTGCCTTGTTTGGAGCTGTTTTGAAAAATACCAAGATGGCTACTTCAACAGCGGCCGGGTTGGTAATGGGATTTTTCATCTTGTCGGTAGCGGTTGATTTATATGATAAACTGGCATTTCTCAAAATTCTTACGCCGTTTAAATACTTTGAAGGCGCCGCCCTGATGATCAATGACCATCTTTCATTCAGTTCGGCAGCAATTTTGTTGGTTGTTTCCTTCGTCTTTTTTGCCCTGACCTTCGTTGCGTTTAACCGCCGGGATTTGACCACCTAGAATCAAAACTCCATTTTCTGATATTTATCCCAATCAAAAAGCATCCAAACGCTTTGTCTGAATGCTCTTTTGTTGGATTTATTTTGATGGGTTCATTTTGTTTAATCAAAAAGACTTGCAAACTTTTTAATCAAATTGGCTAATCTGGTGCCACTGACTAAGGATTAGGGTTTTAGTAACCACTGACGGCTTCGCCTTTTAACATTTTAACGGCCGAGCTTGTGCCGATTCGAGAACAGCCTTCATTGATAAAGGCAATCAGGTCGTCCACAGATTTAACACCGCCAGCCGCCTTCATTTTGACATCCGGGCCGATATTGGCTTTAAACAAGCGAATATCTTCAATGGTTGCCCCAGCGGTACCAAAACCAGTGGAAGTTTTGATGTAGTCAGCCTTGGCATTGGTTACCAGTTCACAAACCTTGACTTTTTCATCCTCAGTCAAGAAGCAGGTTTCCACAATCACCTTGAGGATCTTATCGCCAATAGCTTTCTTAATTTCGGCAATTTCATTTTGAACCAGGTCGTAATCTTTGTTCTTGAGAGCCGTAATATTAATGACCATGTCAATTTCTGCGGCGCCGTTTTTAACGGCATCAACTGCTTCAAAAACCTTGACGGCCGTGGTATTGTAGCCTAAAGGAAAACCGATCACCGTACAGATATTCAGCTTTTCCCCATAGGTTTCTTTGATCTTTTTAACATAGGACGGCGGAATGCACACCGATGCCGTTTCATATTCGATGGCATCGTCGCAGATCACCTTAATCTCTTCCCAGGTGGCAAATTGTTTTAATAGCGTGTGGTCAATATGGCTTAAAATTTCCTTGTTTGTCATTTTCTTTCTCCTAATTTTCGTAAATCAATGATGTGTTATTTGGCCATGGTATCTTTGAGGTTTTCATAGATTTCGGTATAGGTATCAAAGACGCCCTGATAGGTTGCGTAGAGATCTTTGTTCGGTTGGACCGAATACGCTTCTTTGACCATGCCTTTGGTGGCGGCATCAAAGGATTCGTAAGTACCTGATCCGACTGCCGCGACGATGGCACAGCCCAGGACACTGGCGCTGGCATCTTCGGTAACCACAATGGGTTTGCCAGTGACATCGGCAATAATCTGCATCCAGGTGGTATCCTTGGTGACCCCACCACAGCCAACAATGATGTTGATGGGACAACCCTGGGCTTCAAAATTATCGATGATGTTCTTGGTGCCAAGCGCTACTGATTCAAGTAAGGCTCGATAAATATGGGCTTTAGTATGACTCAGGGTTAAGCCGTAAATCACCCCTTTGGCATTGGCATCTTTGTAGGGCGTCCGATTGCCCTGGAAGAAATCAAGCGCCACCAGGCCTTCAGAGCCGGCCGGGATTTTGGCCACCAGTTCATTCATATAAGCATATGGATTTTCGTGGGCGCTCATATCAAATTCCCGCATAAACCATTTGATGATCGAACCGGCTGAAATCTGTCCGCCTTCCAGCAACCACTGATCGGGGACGATGGCGTTGTTGTAGGGGCCCCAGATGCCGTTCAGATTTAATTTCTTTTACGAGAAAGCCAACTGAACAAAGCTGGTGCCCATGATCATGGCCAGTTTACCTTCTTTGGCAACGCCTAATCCGAGCATTCCGATATGGGCATCAATCCCGCCCTGAACAACCTTCATTTCGGGGTTGATATCATAATGATCGGCAAATTCACGGCTGATGGTGCCAACAAATTCGCCGACATGCTTGACATCCAACACCAGTTTTTGGGCATAGTCTTCCAAACCAACTTGTTTGAAGAATTCGCCGTTCCAGCCGCCTTCACATTCAATATAATTCCATTTACAGGTTGAGTTACAGATAGAGGTCGCATAAACACCACATAACTGATAGTTCATCCAGTCCAGCTGTTCAATAATTTTATAGCTTTTAGCATAGATATCTTTTTGATTGTTTTTGATCCACAGTACTTTGGGGATCATCCATTCCACGGAATCTTCGCCGCCGGAGTATTCCAGCACCGGGTGTTTGGTGTCATTGATGACTTTCATTTCTTTTTTAGCCCGGGTATCCATCCACATGATGGCATCCGTTAATGGGTTGCCTTGTTCATCCACCGGAATAACCGTTGATGAGGTGGAGCAGACGCTGACCGCCTGAATATTATGGCGAATTTCTTTTGATAGTGACGACATCACATTTTTAACGGCTTCGTTAAAACAGTTCCACCAATCGGCCGGTTTCTGTTCAGCCCAACCAGCCTGCGGATAAAAGGTTTCATAAACCTTTTCATCACCAGCAATAACCGTCCCTTTGATATCCGTGACAATCACTCTGACACTTTGCGTTCCGGTGTCAACACCCATAAAATACTTTTCAGTGTTCATTTAATTTTCCCCCCATGGATAAAACATTATTTTATTGTAGAAATAACCGCCTTTGGCTATTTCGGCAAAAACGTTGGGCACTTCATCGAGCGGTAAACGATGGCTGATAATGTCTTTAGCTGTCATGCCTTTTTCGGCAAACATTTTTAAGGATTCGGTCCAGTCTTCACCAGGATATGGTTTGGTGAAAGAATTCCAGGAACCGATCAGGCTCAGTTGGCTTCGCATTAAGGTATCCAGTTCTTTTTCGCTGAGATCCAGGCCCTTGTGGGAGATCCCCAGGTAAACTACCCGGCCCATTTTGCTGGCCATTAGGATACATTGTTTTTGAGCTGTCGGCACCCCGGAAAAATCGATGACAATATTGGCACCTTTGCCATTGGTAACTTTTTTAACCGCCTCGACGGCATCTTCTTTTAATGAGTTGATGGTGACATCGGCACCGACTTTTTTTGCGATCGTCAGTTTTTCATCCCAAACATCCACCGCAATCACCTGGGAAGCCCCGGCCAGTTTGGCGTATTGAGCGGCAAATAAACCGATGGGACCAGTGCCCACCACACAAACCGAGTCGCCCGGCACAAAATTGGCCCGAGCTAATCCGTGATAAGCATTGGCACACGGATCAAGCGTTGCCGCATCTTCGTACGAAACGTTATCGGGTACTTTCATCAGGTTGCCTTCTTTAACAGCCACATACTCGGCCAGGGCACCGTTTCGGCGGGAACCGTAATAGTCGTAATGTTCGCAGAGTGAGTAAATGCCTTTTTGGCACCATTCGCATTCAAAACAGGGAATGAGTGGTGGGACCACCACCCGTTCGCCGATCTTGAAGTTTTTGATATTAGCACCCAGCTCGGTGATTTCGCCCGAAAATTCATGACCGATGATAATCGGCGAAACATGAGCCCCATAAGTCAGCGCCCGGGGAATATCGGAACCGCAGAGACCGACCGCCCGAACCTTGACCATCACTTCATCGGCTTGAACAATTGGCAGAGGCACCTCTTCGACCCGCAAATCGCCTGGTTTATACATAGATACTGCTTTCATTATTTCCTCCTTAATGAAACGTTTGGTGTGAATTGAAATGGCTTAATTTGGTTAATGTAACCCTTTTCTTTATTCCTAAAAATTATAGGCAGTCCTTCTAACTGCTAATATAAAACGCCGGTCCGTTTGAAATTAACTATTGTTTATGTATGACCGTTGAATTTGAACTCATTCTACCACCACAAACCAACGCTGTCAATACTATTTGCGTCAATTATTAACTTATTTAAGCTTCCGGCAATTGTCAAAGCGCGTCTTTTAACGTATAATGATCTTAGAAAATAGATCGGAGGCCATTTCATTGACTTCATTGCTAACTGAAATACGTACCAAGTACAACTTGTTCTCAAGCACCCAAAAGGTGATTGCTAATTACATCTTAGACCATCCGGACACGGTATCGCTGCTGTCCATTACTGAGCTGGCGAAAAAATGTCATACCAGTGAAACCACGGTGATGCGACTGTTAAAAAAACTGGACTACAGCTCCTACCAAATTTTTCGGATTAATCTGGCCAAGGAGTTTTCGGACACCCCCTCAGAAAGTATCATTGAGGAGATCCTCGGGGATGATGACATCAATACCATCAAGAAAAAAGTCATCGGCCATACCATTACTGCCATTAACGATTTGGAGCATTCCCTGAAGGACGAGGTTGTTGAAGAAGCCCTGAAGCTCCTGCTGGCGGCCAAACGGATTCTCTTTTTTGGCGTCGGTGCCTCGGCATCAATTTCCATGGATGCCATGCATAAGTTTGGTAAAATCGGTCTTAATGTTTGCAGTTACCCGGATCCGCACTTTATGAATATCATCGCTTCTCATGCCAGCGCCGATGACGTGTTGTTTGCGGTTTCTCATACCGGTGAAAGTCTGGAAGTGTTAAGCACCGTCGCCATCGCCAAGAAGAACAAGGCTAAAATCATCGCCCTCTCCAGCTTTGAAAACTCATCACTGGCGCAAAAGGCGGATGTCTTTTTATCCAGTTCCACCAATGATAAAAAGTACCATTCCGAAGCCATGGCCTCCCGCATTGTCCAACTGACCATTATCGACATCCTCTACCTGAGCGCCTTTATGAAAAATGAATCCGTCTTCTACGATGCCCTCTCGGATTCCCGGGATGCCGTCGGCCTGAATAAAACTTGATTTTTGTCAAATTGATCTTAAAGAAATGAAAAACATACGACCAATGTTTGCTTTGCTGACAGTTTCACAACCAGAAGAAATCGCGTAGCGAATTTCTTCTGGTTCGCGGGTAGTCGCCAACTACAAGCTTGCTTGTGATTGGCTCATTACCTTCGCGAAAAAAGTTCTGTAACGTGTAGACGAACAGTCGATAGACTGTCCGACGTACAGTGGAAGAATTGTTTCGTGTAACTGGTGGCAAAGCTCACGGCAGTCTATTTCAAAAAACCAGAAACGGAGATTATCATGAGTATTATTACCTTTGTGGGGGCCGGACAAATGGCTTCCGCCCTGTCCTTTCCGGCCACAGAAAACGGCCACGAAGTACGTCTGGTGGGAACCCACCTGGATCGTGACATAATCGACTCAGCTGAATTAACCGGATTTCACCTCACCCTGAAGCGTCAGCTGCCCAAAGAAGGGATTAAATACTATCAGATCGAAGACGTCGAACTCGCGCTGGATGGCACCAATGCAGTTCTTTGCGGGGTCAGCAGCTTTGGTGTCGACTGGTTCTGTGAGAAGATTCTGCCCTTGATCCCCGATTCGGTTCAGGTTCTTTCGGTCACCAAAGGGATGATCGATCTTGAGGACGGTTCGATGATTACCTACCCGGATTACTTTATCAGTAAACTCCCAGATGGAAAAAAACTCTCGATTAACGCCATCGGCGGCCCTTGTACCAGCTATGAACTGGCTGATAAGGATCACTCGGCGGTGGCTTTTTGTGGTACCGACATGGAAATTTTACAGCGGTTTAAAAAACTGTTCGCCACCGACTATTATCACATCAGCCTGTCCACCGATGTGGTGGGGGTTGAATGTGCGGTTGCTTTGAAAAATGCCTATGCTCTGGGCGTTTCCCTGGCTGTCGGTCTGGCCCTTGGCCCCGATGGCACCGGTAAGGAGCATTATAACTCCCAGGCAGCCCTCTTCGGACAAAGCGTTAAGGAAATGAAACAGCTGTTGGCAATCGTCAATGGTGGCGAAGAGAATATTATCTATGGTGCCGGCGACTTATACGTCACTATTTTTGGCGGCCGTACCCGAAAAATCGGCACTCTGCTGGGTCGGGGTTTCTCTTTTGACCAGGCCATGGCCGAACTGGAAGGGGTCACCCTGGAATCCATCGTCATTGCCACCCGTACTGCCCGCTGTGTCCGACGACTGGCCGAAAGAGGTGTAGTTAAACTCAAAGATTTCCCGCTGCTGATGCATGTCGATGACATCATCAACAATGGCGCCACTGTCGACATTCCCTGGGCGGCTTTTGAGACTGAAAAATACTAGACCACAAATACAACTAATTAACAATTGGTCGGTATGGTTCTCAAGCATGCCGTTCAACTCTGCTATTCTTAAACAATTATTTTATCTTTAGGCCGATCCCCAAAATAGTAATTACGTTTGTGGATCTGCCTTTTTTATGCTAAAATGGTCAAAAGATATCGAGGTTAATAATGGAAATTTTCGCAACACTGGACACCTTGAAGAGCTTTCTTTTACAATTTGGCGGATGGACCCCACTGGTGTTTTTTTTATTGCAGCTGCTTCAAATTATCGTTGCTCCCATTCCCGGGGGAACCGTTGGTTTGGTTGGCGGCGCCCTTTTTGGCACCTTTGGTGGTTTTTTAATCAGTGCCGCTGGGACTATTGTTGGCTCGATCATCGTTTTTATTTTAGCCAAACGATTTGGGCGACCCTTCGTCATGAGATTTGTGAGTTCGGAGCTCATTGAGAAATACGATCATATTAAAGAATCACGACTGAACACGGTTCTTTTTCTGATTTTTCTCTTTCCGCTTTTTCCCGATGATATGCTTTGTTTTATTGCCGGTCTTTCCACCATGCCGTTAAGAACCTTTATCATCATTGTGTTATTGGCCAGGACCCCCAGCGTTTTTATCAACACCATGATCGGAGCAGGTATTATGGACGACAACCCCACCCAATTTATTATTGCGGTGTCCATTTATGCGGTTCTAATTGCCGTTCTTTACTTTAACCGAAAACGTTTGGATGCTTTTATCCATCACAGTAAAATAAAAACGGATGAACTGCCACCGCCAAAAGAAAATGACAAGGAGCTTTAAATGACCGAAAAAACAAAAAAAGAGCTGAACCGTCTATACATGAGCGAACTGGTTACAGCCCTGGTTTGCGGAGTGCTCATGTATTTGCTCACCGATTCCACCGGTCAGCCTTTAGATTTGCGGCTGCTTATCCCTGGCGGTGTCCTTATTTTTATTATCCTCCAGAGTGCCGGATACTGGTATTATCGGTATCAGCTGATCGATAACCCGCATACTGCCCTTAATTGGGTGATGCCGCTTTTTTCCGGACTTAAAAAAGTTAATCTCGGTTTATTTGCACTTTACCCACTTTACCTTTTGTATCTGGTAATTTTTCAATTCAATCAGTTCTTTGTAACCATGAATATTTTTGGGTTAATCCTTTATGGATTTTCCATTATTGAATACATTAATTATTATTTTTATAGTGTTCAAATCAGTAACTTAAAAAAGAAAGTCCCTTCAGATTTAAATTTGGAGCTTTCAGCATTTGAAAAGAAGCATTAGTCGAAATTATCAATTTGAGGAAGGTACTGACTTCGCAGGTGATGTGAAGTCGTAGTTAATTAACAATGAATTATTCAATCTCTATTTTAAATTGGATCAATCCACTTTTTTTCCCGATTTTACTTGTTGTCGGGATTCTTCTGGCGAAGGCTGTTTATACCTACAAAACTTATGAAGATCTTAGAAGAAAAGCGATTAAAGAAATGTTTTATGGAGGACTTGTGCTTATTCTCGTCCTGGGACTTTTTATCGTTGCCCCTTTGATTGCCGGCATATCAGTCAAAGATACTGAACTTTCACTGCGTCTGCCCACCGGATTTACCTTTGAAACCTACGCCAAATCGGATATTCTCTCGGCGGAGATCATCAATCTTGATCAGTCCGAGTATGCTCTTCAGACCAAAGTCGTTGGGACAAAAATCCGTAACTATCGGGAGGGCCTCTTTCAATTGGCTAATGGCACCGAAGCCGCCGTTTTTCTTAATGGCAATACTGCTTTATTGGTCCACACCAATCGTCGTACCCTACTTTTGGGACCCGATTATTTCGACGATTTTGTGAAAAACTTTGGTGATAAATTGATTCCGGTTCAGCCCAACCCTAACGTTTAAAAAGAAAAGACGTGCCCTTTTTCAAAGGCACGTCTTTTTTATTTTTCTTCATATATCTTTGCAACCCGTCCCACCTGGCCATCAGCCAACATGACTTTAATCCCGTGGGGGTGGTTCGGACTTTTTGTGAGTAATTTAGCCACCCGTCCCTGGGTCAGCTTGCCAGACCGCTGATCGGCTTTCAGGACAACATCGACTAAAGCGCCAACCTTGACGTCGCTTCGTTTCTGTCCGTTCATTCTTTTTCCTTTAGAGCTTGTTCCAGTGCAATGGCCAGCTGATCCATGCAGGATGTCGGCTTTTTTCCGCAGGTTTGACCTCTAAACATCGCAATGATTTCATCCGCCGATTTTCCCTCAAGCAGTTTAACCAGGGCTTTCAAAT
>JAKLQL010000334.1 GCA_022013395.1 Acetobacterium sp. | reverse complement strand
GGGGACAATCTCGGAAACCGCCTTTTCACCAGCTGCCTTACTTTCACCATAAACTGTTTTGGGATCGATTGGATCGGTTTCCACATAGGGACGCAATTCACCATCCACTTCTATTCCAGCACCATCAAATACATAATCAGTAGAAACCTGGACTAAAACAATATCCTGATCGCTCGCGATTTCCGCTAAATAGCCTGGGCCTACAGCATTGATTGCCATTGCCAAATTACGCTGTGTTTCACATCCGTCGACATTGGTCAGCGCACCGCAATTGATGATAATTGTCGGCTGCTCTTTATTAATAATCGCTGCAATTTTTTCTTTATCGGTAATGTCAAATTCCGGAATGTCGTATCCAACATGAACAATCTTTTTTTCTTTAAGTTGTCGGGTTAGTTCCCGACCGAGTTGACCGTTAGAACCGGTTAATAAAACTTTCATATTTCACCTTATTTCATCGTTCTTTTCAGTGTTGATTTCTTCTGGTTTTTCACTGTTTTTAAGCTGTTAAGCCATAAAAATTCATTGTCATTATACTTTAAATAGGCACAAAAGTCTATTTTTTTCTAGATTCTTTCAAGTTTTTAAGATACTCAAACCAATTCCAGCCATCTATTTTGAGGATTATTTGTTTCTCTTTAATATTCAATGTTTTTTTAAGCATATTTGTGGTATCATAATTTGATATGATTTTAACTCGTAAAGCGAAAGGAACCTTTATGAAAAAGAAAATAATTTTAGTCATCCTATTTTTACTCGTCTCATTGATAGGAACAGGACTAGTTTATGGCTTTAATACGATCAGCCAGATAAATCAAATGGTTGCCGAACCAAAACTGGATCAGGCTGAACTAAAGGTAAATAATAATCTTGATATTGATACTGTGAATATTGCTGTTTTTGGTGTGGATGGACGAAGTGATATTGATGGTGATCGAACTGATACCATTATGATTGTTTCCCTGGATTTTAAGAATGGAAATATTAAAGTAACCTCCATCATGCGTGACCTTCTGGTTCAAATCCCTGAAACTAAAGATACTTATGAAAGTTTTGACAAAATTAACGCTGCCTACGCCTATGGTGGTCCAGAACTTACCGTCAAAACGCTTAATGAAAATTTCGACATGAACATTACTGATTATGTCATCGTCAATTTCGATGCCATGGTGGATACCGTTGATGCACTAGGCGGCGTTGAAGTCAATGTAAAAAACGAAGACGTTCTGGAATGGACAAATAAGTACATCGATGATGTTAATGATAAGGTTGGCAAATCCGATCCTAAGCTTGAAACCACCGGTGTTCAGACGATAACCGGTGTTCAAGCCTTGGCTTATGCCAGAAACCGCTATAGCGATGATGATTTCTATCGAACCGAACGCCAACGGGAAGTGGTTGGACAAATTGCTCATAAAGCTTTTAATATTGATATTGCTACTGGTATCAGTCTTTTGAGCAAGGTTTATCCTTACATTAAAACAACCCTTTCCATCAGTGAACTCACAACCTATGCTAAAGCATTTCTGGATTCTCCTGATAAACAATTTTTGGAATTCCGGCTTCCAACCGATGCCAATGTAACAACCGCCATGATCAACAGTGTCTCCTACGTGGTTCCCAATACACTTGTCGACAATGTGATTGCACTGCACGCCTTTATCTATGGACCAGTGCAAACAACAACCAGTACCGGTTCTGCAACTACAGCCGGCGATAGCTCAACAACTACTACCGACCAAAGCAGTACTGGTAATACCTCATCCAGCACTGGTAACAGAACGAATGTAACCAGTCCGGTGACTAATTCAAACACCAGTACAACATCAGGCACTAGCTCCGGGTCAACGACAGGTACCAGTTCAAGTTCTGGTAGCTACACCGCCTATGTCCCATCTGCTCGTGTTAAAGAAATAAGTGATGCCATTGCCTATTATTCAGGTATCGGTTCCTCATCTTCTTATAGTGAATCTACCACAACCCAAAGCAGCAGTGATTATTCGACTTCAACCGATTCTGGTTCCGGCTACTCTAACTCCGAATCCTCGGGATCTGGTTCATCAAGTTCTGGGAACAGCTCCTCCGGGTCAGGTTCATCAAGCTCTGGGAACAGTTCCTCTGGATCTGATTCCTCCAGCACTGACAGCGGTTCTTCAGGATCTGGTTCATCAAGCTCAGGTTCTGACTCCGGCAGTGGTACTAGTACTGAAACCACCAATTAATATCTATTCAAATACTAATAAAAAAGGCATCGTCCCGAAGATAAAGGGATGATGCCTCTTAGTTTGCTATTTTGTTCTTATTAGTATAG
>JAKLQL010000333.1 GCA_022013395.1 Acetobacterium sp. | reverse complement strand
TTTCCCAAATTATACACCATGGCTGATCACATCCAATGCTGAAAAAGAATCGATGATTCAGGATTTTGGCGTTGATTTTGTGTTTTTGAATCCATTCACCGAAAAGCTGATGAAGTTAACCCCTGAGAAGTTCATCACTGACTATCTGCTGAAAAAATATAATGTCAAAGTCGTTGTTGTCGGTTTCAATTATAATTTTGGCTACAAAGGCTCTGGAACAACAGCGACATTAAAAGAGTTGGGAAAGAAGTATGGATTTGAAGTTGAGATTCTTCCGCCATTTATCATTAATACCCACTCAGTCAGTTCTACCTTTATTCGCGAGCTGATCAGCTGTGGTCAGGTGGATGAGGTTAAAACCTTTCTGGGTCGAAATTATGCGTTAAGCGGCGTTGTTGTTCAAGGGAAGGGACTGGGGCACCAGTTTGGTATTCCAACCGCAAATATAAAACTAGATAAAAAAATAATTTTGCCGAATACCGGTGTTTATTATACACATGTTCATTATCAGGGGAAATGCTTCAATGGACTGACAAATCTGGGATTCAATCCAACTTTTGAAAAACATCCGTTCAGTATTGAAACCTATATCTACGATTTCGATGAGGATATTTATAATCAGGAAATCACCATTGAATTCAAGAAGAAAATCAGAGATGAAATTAAATTTGACTCGATTGATGATTTGATTGTTCAAATCAAAAACGATATTGAACAGATCAGAAAAGATTTTATTGAATAATATATTTACAACAATAAATGTTTATGATATACTCATTAAGTTATTACCATTCACTTAGTTTTTTGAAACTCCAACAAAATACTCGGTCTATGGCTAAATTAAAAAACAAGGAGATTTTAAATGATCAGTAAAGAATTAAAAGCACAAGTAGTTGAAGACTACAAAACACACGAAGGTGACACTGGTTCACCAGAAGTTCAAATTGCATTATTAACAGCACGAATCAATGATCTTAATGGACATCTTCAAATCCATAAAAAAGATCATCACTCACGACGTGGTCTACTAAAACTAGTTGGACAACGAAGAAGATTATTAACTTATCTGAAAAACAAAGATATCAACCGATATCGTGAACTAATCCAAAGATTAGGTTTAAGAAAATAATTTGGGGCGGAGTATTCCGCCCTTTTTTTTACGTGAAGGTAATTAGTCCGATGGGTATTGGGATCCTCCTGGTGCTGCCTTCGAACGTCACGAAATGAATCAAAACGAACCAAAACTATTTTATAGATAACTAATAGAAAGCGAGAAAAGAATGAATATTTTTGAAACTCAAATTGCTGGACGTCCTTTCCGAGTGGAAATTGGCGAAGTTGCACAACTTGCAAAAGGCGCAGCCATGATTCGATATGGCAAAACCGAAATTTTAGCAGTTGCCTCTGCTTCTAAAAAGCCTCGGGAAGGCATGGATTTTTTCCCACTAAGCTGTGACTACGAAGAAAAACAATACTCGGTGGGAAAATTCCCCGGCGGTTTTATTAAGCGTGAAGGCCGTCCGACTGAACGAGCGATCCTGAACTCCAGACTGATGGATCGACCAATTAGACCACTTTTTCCAAAAGGCTTCCGAAATGACGTTCAAGTTATTGCAACGGTTATGTCAGTAGACCAGGATAATG
>JAKLQL010000332.1 GCA_022013395.1 Acetobacterium sp. | reverse complement strand
TCGATAAATACTTGGGTAACTTCCGGGTCGAACTGAATCCCAGAATATCGTTTTAATTCAGCGATGGCTTCCTGTTCACTCAGTCCCTTTCGATAGGTCCGATCACAGGTCATCGCATCGTAGGCGTCGGCTACTCCGATAATACGGGCTTGAATGGATATTTTGTCCCCAGCCAGCTTATTGGGGTAACCTTTCCCATCCCAACGTTCATGATGTTCAAAGACATACTTGGCCAGCTCCGAAAATTCACTGGAGGAACTTAGAATGCGATAGCCGATTTCGGGATGGCGTTGAATTTCCTGCCATTCTTCAAAATTTAACTGCCCCTGTTTATTGAGAATTTTTTCATCGATTCCCATTTTTCCAATATCGTGCATGAGGCCGGCGGCACCAATTTGGTTGATCGCATCTTTATTCAGATTCATTTCAGCAGCAATGGACTTACAGATCTCACTTACACGTCGGGAATGGAGCATTTCCCGGCTACTTTTTTCATAAAGGGTATTCATAATCAGTTCAATGGTTTTGTTTTTAATGCTGGCACTTTCATAGAGCTTATGACGATACATGTCATCTTCCGCCCGTTTATAAATTTCCTGAATATCCTGATCTGCCATTTCTTTTATTTCATACCCGAAGGATATCGATATGTCAAAAGCATCGATCTTTTCATCAGATGTTCGCGCTTTCATATCATTGATTATATCAACGGCCTGAAATATATCGGTCTGCGGCAGTATTACAATAAACTCGTCTCCACCCAGTCTGGCAATAATACTGCCTTCTGGAGAGGCCTCTGTGATCAACCGAGCCGCCTTCTTCAGCAACTCATCGCCCATGGCATGGCCAAAAGAGTCATTAATGAGTTTCAAACCATTAACATCTGCCATAATCAGGGTAATCGGTAAATTAACAGACACATCCAGCCGTTCCAATTCTTCTTCATAAAACCTGCGATTATGGAGACCGGTGAGATAATCGTGATAGCTTAAATAGCGAATTTCCTGTTCGGCCTTCTTTCGTTCGGTACTATCAGAAATAATCACTGCAAATTGTTTAAATCTGGGGGAATAGGCAACCACTTCAAAATATTTATCTAATTTCGAGTTATAGTGTTCGAAACGAACGGGCTCACTGGTCATGGCAACCTGTCCATATTTTTCAATCCAGGTTTGATCCATATCTGGTGACAGTTCGAGGGCCGTTTTTCCAATGATATTATCGCGCTTTAAATCAACCAAACGCTCGTAACTCTCATTCGCGTCCAAAAAGCGGTAATCAACGGGTTTATCTGTTTCATCAAGAATGATCTCATGCACCGCCAGACCTTGAGCCATCTGGGTAATCAGTAGTCGGTGTTTTTCTTCGCTTTCCTTCAGGGCAGCTTCAGCCTGGTGACGTTCGGTAAAATCCACCAGCATGTAGTTGATCAGTTTTCGTTTTATATCAAAGTCATTTTTATTGACATAAAACCAACGAATATCATTATCAACCCGGATCTTTACTGGTGTTCGTTTCTGATCGCCCTGGTCGAGAATTTTCAGAATTTCTGAAACACTTTCTTTCCGGCCAACAAAAAAATGATTTGCAACGGGATTCATACAAATAATTTCATGGTAGTCATTGATCAGAAATGCCACCTCTCCCATATTTGAGAAGGTGTGTTTCCAGCGATTGATTTCCAATTCAAACAGATCATTTTTTACTTCATTAAGACCAATAATAGCCACAATAAATAAAATGACAACGGGTGTGGGATCAATATATTTGTCTAATCCAACAATGATAACAAAAACTGCTATCCACGATATTTGTAAGGCGACAAAAATGAATTGATAACTTTTTTTTAAACTCTCAGTATTTGACTTCTTTATGGCGCTTAGTAATGCAACGGTCGAAAAAATGATAAAAAAGCCATAATAAGCGAGAATCAGATAATATCCGATATTTTTTGATGTCGCGGCGACCGCAAATCCGTTGATTTTAATCAGTTCCACCCGACTAAAGGCCCAATGATGAATAGGATTGGTAATATAAATAATCCATAGCATCACTGAGAGGGAATATAATAAATGTTTTATGGTAACTGACCGTTTCTTTTTCACAAATTGAGAAATAAATAAAATTCCAAATGTTGGAATAAAGATTACCCCCAGATTCTCAAAATCCCGGGCAAAGATCATCATCTCGATGGTTAACGAATTTAGGGATAGAAAATAGCCTAGCGCATAAATCGCAGACGAAAACATCAACGCTGAAAAATAATTAAAGTGACCATCCACTTTTTGCTTTAGTAACTTGATTCCAGCAAAAATGTATGCAGCAGCAATAATCGGCAAGCTATACACTATTAAATTCAACACTACGTTTTGAACATTCATCTAAATTCCTTATCCCTGAGATATGCCACTA
>JAKLQL010000331.1 GCA_022013395.1 Acetobacterium sp. | reverse complement strand
TTGAGCATGTGGGAAAAAACAAAAATGACGGAAGAACCATTAGCGATCTCGCCCAAAGTCTTAACATTACCCTTCCTTCTGTGACCGTTGCCATTAATAAATTGGTCAAGAAAGGGTATGTAAAGAAAGAGAAAAGCAATACCGATGGACGCGTTGTATACGTCCGGCTCACTGACAAGGGTTTGCGGATCGATAAAATTCACCAATATTTTCATGTCAAAATGGTGAAAGATATTTCAAAAGAAATGACCGATGAAGAAAAAGAAGTTTTGATTCACGGCATGGAAAAATTAAATGGTTTTTTCAGAAAAAAATTATCAAGGTTATCTGACGAAAATGAAGCGTCCAAACCTTGATGCTTGGAGGAACAAATGTCCTTTACAATTATCGGAACCGGTTCTGCATTGCCAAAAACAATCCAGACCAATAACGACCTCGCCCAGTTTTTAGATACATCCAATGATTGGATCGTTTCAAGAACTGGCATTGAAGCGCGACATATTTGTGTAGACGAATCTATTTTGGATATCGCCTTGGAAGCCAGCGTTAACGCTCTGGAAAATGCACAAATTAAACCAGCAGAACTTAATCTGATCATCTGTCCCACCCTTGGCGGTGACACCGTTACCCCTTCTCTGGCTTGCCTGATTCAGGAAAAGTTAGGGGCGACCTGCCCCAGTTTTGATCTCAACGCTGCCTGTTCCGGCTTCGTCTATGGCCTGGATGTAGCAGATGCCTATTTCTCTCGGAATGATGATATGAAAATTCTCGTCATTGCGGTGGATGCCATGTCAAAGCTGGTGGACTGGCAGGATCGGGCTACTGCTGTGTTATTTGGAGACGGAGCCGGTGCTGCGGTGCTTGCCGGTGGGGATAGCCTCAAAGCCATCCAGTTGACCGCCGTCGGAAATCAGCATGCTTTGAGTATTCCCTGGCCTAAGGGTAATCATCCCTTGACCCCAAAACAGACAAACGCGGCACCTTATCTCAACATGGATGGGCCGGAAGTCTATCGCTTTGCGGTCGCTGCCATCTGCAGTGACTTACGCTCAGTGGCAAAAGCAGCCGGCATCGAACTGGCAGATTTAGATTATATCATTCCCCACCAGGCCAACTTGCGGATTATCGAAGGTGCTGCCAAACGGCTGAAGCTGCCGATGGACAAATTTGTCCTGCGAGTCAATGGTTGCGGGAACACTTCAGCTGCCAGTATCCCATTGGTTTTGGATGAACTCAACCGCAGTAAAACTTTTAAACATGGCACCCGGATTGCTTTAACTGCTTTTGGCGGTGGGCTGACAACCGGAGCCTGTGTTATCGAATGGGCTTGATGTAGTCTATTCGCAATTATTTATTAAAAAATTATTTAATTAAACCTAATTCAAAAAATTAAACCCATATTAAATCATAATTTACTCATAATCTTAGGAGGATTAATCAAATGGTATTAGAAAAAGTAGTGGAAATTTTACGGAATTACAAAGACGAACAAGATCTTGAAGTAACGATGGATTCAACATTTGAAGAGCTGGAACTGGATTCTTTAGATACCGTGGAATTGGTCATGGAAATCGAAGAAGCATTTGATACCAGCATTGAAATGGATGGCGAACTTCAGACCATTGGTGATGTGGTAACCCTGATCGAAAAAGCAATCGCTTAGGTGAAATAACATGATAAAAACACCACTCTGCGATCTTTTAAACATTGAATTTCCCATTCTTCAAGGAGGAATGGCGTGGATATCCGATGCTCAGCTTGCAGCTGCCGTGTCAAATGCAG
>JAKLQL010000330.1 GCA_022013395.1 Acetobacterium sp. | reverse complement strand
TTTGACAATATTTTGTCCCTCAGCAATGACTTCGTGTACTTCCTTCATTTGCGGATTTTGCTGCTCTAATTTTTGCTTCTGTTCAAGCGCTTCCTGGTCCGACCGAACTTTTTCTTCCTGAAGCCGCTTACCTTCTTTTAGTTTTAAATGATTTTCATAAGCTTCATCGCTGATTAGCAGATAGTTTTCTTCTTCATCAATGCGTCCCTCTGGAAACATACCCAGGCGAATCATTTTTCTGAGATCCTTGACCACATATTTTTTACTACGACCAATCGGATCTGATAACTCGGTAATTTTGCAAAAATTGCGATCTTTCAAACGGCTGGCATATTGCCTAAAGCGTTTGACTCTGGCTCTCAGCCCTGACCCTTTTGCGGTCATTAAAACCCCAAGAACGAACATCGTCAATAAGGCTCCGGTTGGCAGCGTCCAAAGTAAAATATTACTACTAAAAAGATTGGTTAGAAATGCATAAATAAGAAAGAACAACAAAGATAATCCTATCCCGATATCTCCAAATACCATTAACAATACCCCAGATACACGGCCGTGAGGTGATTTTGAGATGAGATTTTTAGTTTGCTTTTTTGCTGGTCTACTCATGGTTTGATTGTAGTTTTTCTCTACCATTTCTCTGGTCTGTTGTCGATTGATCCGGTTTTGCACCTTTCTGGCATTAGCCGCTTGTTTTCTGGATTCCTGATTGTTTTCCCGTTGCTGTTTTTGTTGTTCCTGCCAATATTGGCCACTTCGCTTGACTTCTTCCATCGCTCGGTTTACGGTTTCGGAAATATTTTTATTGAGCTCTTTAAATTCATCTGAATTTAAGGCGTTTTGAACAATATCCTTTATATCATTTCCGATATTTGAATAATCCTTTTTCATCATCGTTTGACCTCCCAAACATTGAATTAATTATATCTTATAAAATTTAAAATTTCAATTAAGAATACAATTCCTCTGACTATTCTTAAAACAAACCGATGAATTTAAGTTGTTTTTCTTGACACCATCATTTTAATCGACTCTAAAACGTAAAAAAAGCCTGATTAAATCAAGCTTTTGATATTAATAATTCATCAATCTAGCGTTCCCGGGGTTTTTGCTTACAGAGGGGCAGTTCTAAATGGCATTGGGATAATAAATTTTCATCCAGTAGAATATCATTTACCGTTCCATCGGCAAAAACGCTGCCATGATGTAAAATAATCACCCGATCGCAGATGTCCAGAGCCATATCGAGGTCGTGGGTAGCAATGATTTTAGTCATTTTCAGCGCATCCAGGGTATTAATTACATTTCGTCTGGCCTGGGGATCTAGAAAAGACGTCGGTTCGTCAAACAAGATAATATGAGGGTTCATAGCCAATACGGAAGCAATGGCAATAACCCGTTTTTCCCCGCCGGACAACCGATGGGGCATCCGGTCTCTGAGATGAGTAATTCCCAAAGTTTCCAAAGCATTAACGACCCGCACTTCCACTTCTTCCTCAGTTAAAAGTTCATTTCTCGGTCCGAAAGCAATATCGTCATATACCTTGGTCATAAATAATTGATCATCTGGATTCTGAAAGACCATCCCGACTTTTCTTCGGACGTCCTTAAGTGTTTTTTTCCCCACCGAAAGTTCACCAACTTTTATCGATCCATCTTTAATTTCAGAAATACCGATGATCAACTTAAACAAGCTGGATTTTCCTGCACCGTTAGCACCAACCAGGGCGATACTTTCACCCTCTTCAATTTTTAAATTCACATCCCGAATCGCCTGATGACCATCTGGATAAGCATAGTTTAACTTTTCAATTGCTAGCATTGGAACTCCTCATTATATAAAACTGCCGATAAATAGGCTTAGATCAAAAAAACGCATCAAACATAAAACGACGCAAACTGAAACCAGAAAAATCCAATCATTTTTTTGAATCGGATTGGGTTTGGCATAAAGATAATTACCATCATACCCGCGACATTTCATAGCAACATAAATATTTTCGGCCCGGTCAAAACTCTTTAACAATAATTGGCCGACAAATATGCCCATATCCTTCATTTTGATCCCTTTTGAATCGGGGGCTCTCAAAATATAGGCAGTATACATATTGGATACCTGATCCAACAACACCGAAATATAGCGGTAGGTAAGCATAATTTGTTCAACAATTATTTTAGGTACCTTAATGGATAAAAGCTGATAGGATATCTTCGGCAATGATGTTGTCGCAATCAGGATCAGCACCGCCATAACAGTAAAGACCGTTTTGACCATAATTGAAACAAAGGAAATGAAACCAAACGTGATGGGAACAGGGCCGATCATTAATGCCAGATTCTGATTAA
>JAKLQL010000329.1 GCA_022013395.1 Acetobacterium sp. | reverse complement strand
GATCACCCTGATTGATCCGGCTGAACCCTTTTTTAAATCCATCGCCGGCCAGATCCATGCGGCCGCACGGTATGAACGGGAAATCAAGGATTTATTTGGGCTTACTCCGGTGGGTCACCCCAATCCGAAACGACTGGTCTTTCACAGCAACTGGCCAACAAAAACATATCCTCTCCGTAAAAGCTTTGATGTGAAAGAGAAACCGGGTTTCGCCAATGAAAAAATCACCTTCACCAAGGTGATTAGCGAGGGCGTTTACGAGATTCCGGTGGGACCGGTTCATGCCGGGATCATCGAACCCGGCCATTTCAGATTCAGTGTGGCCGGTGAACCGATCATTAACCTTGAAGCCCAATTATATTTTGTCCATAAAGGGATTGAAAAAATGTGCGAAGGGAAAAGTATTGAAAAGTGTCTGTACGTGTCCGAACGAATCTCCGGGGATGAGAGCTTTACCAACTCAATGGCTTATTGTCAGGCGCTTGAAAAGATTGCTGGCGTAAAAATTCCCCTAAGAGCTGAATTTACCCGGGTTATTTTTGCGGAACTGGAAAGGCTGACCAGTCATCTTGGCGATCTTGGTGGAATATGTACCGACGTGGCCTATGGCTTTGCCGCCTACCAATTTACGATGATGAAAGGCTGGGCCTACAACATTGCTGATGAGCTCTGTGGGATGCGGTTTTTAAGAGGGGTCAATAAACCCGGCGGGGTCAGAAAAGAATTTGTTGCCGGTAAAGAAAAAACGGTCATTGAACAATTGAAAAAAATAAAAACAGAGCTTGAGGATACGGTGGAAATGATGAAATCAAACGGACTGTTCATTGATCGGGTTGAAAACACCGGGATTCTCAGTGAAAAGATTGCCATTGATTTAAATGCGGTGGGACCGCCGGGACGGGCCTCTGGAATCCATTATGATGTCCGAAAAGCCTTTCCAACAGAAGCCTATCAACAACTCACATTTACGATCCCAGCGCATCATAACGGCGATGTCAATTGCCGGATGAATGTAAAAATAGAAGAGTGTTTTCAAGCCATGGATTTAATCATAGCAGCAATCGCAAAAATGCCGACTGGTAAGATCAGCGTGACGCTTGAATCAGTGGAACCGTATCAATTTGCTTTTGGCATCACTGAAGCACCACGAGGGGAAAATATCCACTGGATCATGACCGGAGAAAATAATACCATCTTCCGGTATAAAATCAGAACGCCTTCGTTTTGCAACTGGCCGGCTTTGTGCCATGCGGTTAAGGGCAATATTGTCCCGGATTTTCCCCTGATTAACAAGAGTTTCAATTTATCCTATGCCGGAAATGATTTGTAAGGAGGACGAAAGTGTTTAAAAAAATCAGAAAAATTATAAAGTATCCAAGATTGACTCAGGACTATCCCAAACATTCCTCTATTGCAGTTCCTTTTATTGGCAAACCGGAAATTGATCAAAAAAAATGTACCCGCTGCGGGGCGTGTGTGAATCGCTGTCCAGCTGCTGCCATTGTCCTGAATCGCGACCAAAATGATATTGGCATCAATTATGACGAATGCGTATTCTGCGGTCTTTGCGCAGAGATTTGTCCGGCTGAAGCGGCGATTATGACCAGTCAGTTTGAACTGGCAGAAAAAGACCGCAACAAGCTCAGAAAGAATCCGATCATTATTG
>JAKLQL010000328.1 GCA_022013395.1 Acetobacterium sp. | reverse complement strand
GAGCAATTTCTTGCAACACGACATCCCCAGCCGGATGGCCATACTGGTCATTCACATCTTTAAACTGATCAATGTCGATCAACATCACCACCCCATCGCCATCCAGCTGATCAAAATAATCCACAAAATACCGGCGATTATAGAGTTTTGTCAACTGATCCGTGATTGACAGCGTTTCTAACTGTTTTTTAGCGTTGGTCAGCTCGGTTACATCGGAAAACACCACAATGGTTCCATGGTGTTTTCCGATTGGAATCAAGTGAATCTGATAATGTTGCGCTCCGATTGTCACTGTCTGAATCATATTTCCGATCAGAACATGAGCCAAAACTCGATATTGATTAACCAACTCTCCCACCCTTAGCTCTCCAAGGGCATCAAACAATGGTCCGGTGGCTCGGTTAATTTTTAAAATAAAACCTTCTCCATCGATGACAATAACCGCTTCATCAATGGTATTAAAAATCATTTCATGGGTCACTTCGCTTAAAAACAAAATATCATATCGGTATAATCCGCTGGCCACCAGGATACTTAGAAAAATATATGAAAACGGTGAAAGATCAATTTGTCCGATTCCCCAACCCAACAGGTAGATAATACTTGCAACAAGCGGCATTAACATTCCCACAAAAATCAGGACGACCCGTCGCCTTGACGAACCTCTGGTTTCAAGCATTCGCTTTAATAAAACAATCAGCGCATATCCAATCGCAAAATATAAAACCGTCACCTGAACCCAATACCAGAAACCTTTTTCGATCGCCATAATGGGAAATCCCAGGCTGGTATCGACGCCTAAAGAAGCATAATACCAACCGTGTATTGGATTGGTCTGCACTAAAAACAAGGTAATCACATTGAGCCCCAGCAGAATTCCCATCAGATACCGGTTGGCAAATTTTCGCTCGCCAACGTATTCTCTGGCAAACCACATAATCAGAAAGGGATAAAAGGACATGGCGATATATTCCACGCGAATCCACATCAACATCGACTCTAAATTTGGGCTTAACAGCTCAAAACCATAGGCAATGGTATGTATGGCCATAGCAAACATCAAAACGGCAAAGGCCTTTACCCCAGAAATACCATTGTGTCGAAAACCAATCAGTCCCAAGGTAATTAGAACCAGCGATGAGATCATTAATAAACTGCTTAAAATTACATTCATTTTATCCTCATTTAATTATCAGAATACTCCGATTTCTTATTTTCATAAGAAATCGCTTAAATCCTATCTACTTATTCGGCAATTTAAATCGTTCCTGCTTAGCGTATCACAATGTCTTTGGCGAAACAAGCCTAAGGTATAAAAAGTCAGCCGAGAAGTTTCATTTTTAACCCGAAACGCAAAAAATCAAGACTCATTATTAATTGCTTTGATCGGCCGATCAAATTAAAATGAGCCTTAATCTGGTTTGCTTTTGGGCTTAAATTGTCGGTGCTTATTCAAAATAATACACAAAACCTATTCTGATGTCGGCCTGCCCATTACCCTTACAGGGCTAAACTTAGAAGCTGTATTGATACGAGAAGGTATCCCCGTCATTGCCAATAAACAAAACATAGGAGCCTGCCGTTACCGGGACGCTTTCTGATCCTGAAAACAAGGTGTCATAGCTGACGGTGAAGTCCGGTGCATAGACAATCATCCGTCCGCCTTCCGGTAGAGTTACCCCAAATGTACCTGCTGCATCCAGTTTTTTTATCTGGTTTTCATTGGCCTTGGTGATGCTGATGGTTTCTCCGTTTTGCAAAGATGAAACATCCTGAGCATTCATGCAGATGTAACTCATCACTGTGAGCTGCTTTTTGCCATCCACCTCGGTAATCCGGGGTTCAACCAGATCCCTGGCATAGGGAAGTGTCATTGCAGCGCTATTTGCATCTTTTAGGGCATAGGGTGTAAAAGACTCATCCCCGCTGACATAGATAAAGCCGGGCAAATCTGAAATACTGCCAGTAGCTACTGCTAATGGACTCAGATCAGTAGCCGAGAAATTGATGGGCAGCCAATGTTTATTCGTAAAGGCGCTGCCATCGACCGAATTGGTGGCTTGCCCAATCTGTTGTCCCACCACGATGCCATAATTTCCGGTTGGCAGCGATTGGAGCATCAGTTTTTTACCAAAGCTTTCACTAAAGGACATCCGGTTTCCAGAAGGCAGATAAAAATAGCCGTCATCCATGTAGGGATAGACCCCTGTACTGACAAATTCAGTGCCATTGAATTGTTTATAATTTAAGGTGTTGCTCTGTTTGTCAAACTCCACCTTAATAATGCTGCCACTGGCACCGTAATAGCCAGCAAAACTCAACAACTGATCTGGTATCGCTGCCGAACCGGGCTTCGTTACTTCCTTGGTTTCACTTCCTGGCAACACGCCCTTTTCCTCCAGCAATGCTTGGGTAATGGCATTATTGATCGAGGCTGTATCGGCCACGCCAGCAAAAATCACTGCCACCGATAATCCCTGTTCCGGTAGCACATAAAGCTGTGAGTTAAACTGCAGGGTCCCACCATTTTTACTCAAGACATGGATACCCTGTTCTTCAAACGCCGCCACATTGATCATATCCCAACCCAACCCGTAACTGGTAATCGGCGTCATTCCCGCGGGAACCGTTTCGGTTGCATATTGGGGGCTGGTATACTCGGCAAATGATTCTGACGTCATAATTTTATTGGTCAGCAAGGCATTTCCGAACTCGCATAAATCCACAGCAGTGGACGAAATGCCGCCGGTTCCCATCAGATTAACATATTCTGCCGGGAATGCTGAGCCGTTGTCATTATTGTATTTCAGTGCAATATTGGGGTTGCCCGGTTTAAAATAACAACTGCTGTTCTTCATATCGGCTTTAGTGAAAATATTTTTACTGACGTATTCCGCGTAGGATTGACCACTAACTTTTTCAATGAGCACCTCGGCCAGCGTAAATCCATCATTACAGTAAACACTGAGCACGCCGGGATCATCTTTTAAATTGCTGTTGGCCAGATACTTCATAAAACCTTCCAGAAAATTCGGATCGGCGGCCGAAGCAAAGCCGTTGGTGTAATCTGTTCCTGGCAATGCCGAGGAGTGGTTTAATAGCATCCGAACGGTAATGTTTTTATACCGGCTGTCCTGCATAGTGAACTCCGGAACATAGTCTACTACCGGTTTATCCAAGTCTACCTTGCCAGCT
>JAKLQL010000327.1 GCA_022013395.1 Acetobacterium sp. | reverse complement strand
CCCGAGATTTTATTGAGGTTGAAACACCAGTGCTTTCCAATTTAGCAGGTGGTGCAAATGCCAGACCTTTTGTTACACACCATAACGCTCTGGATATTACATTGTACTGCAGAATTGCTCTGGAACTACCATTGAAGCGCTTGATTGTCGGCGGGTTTGACAAGGTTTATGAAATGAGCCGTGTTTTCAGAAACGAAGGAATGGACGCAACCCATAACCCTGAATTTACATTACTGGAGTCCTACGAGGCTTATGCAAACTATGACGATCTGATGAGAATGATTGAAGAACTCTATAGTTTCCTGGCCGAAGAAGTGAATAAATCAGAAACTGTTATTTACGGCGATAAAGAAATCAGTCTGACTGCGCCATTTAAACGGGCACGAATGGTTGATTTAGTCAAAGAACATACCAATGTGGACTTTGATGTCATGACAGATGTGGAAGTGGCTCGAGCTGCCGCCAAGGAACTGCACGTCGATGTAGATGGAAAAAATAGCGTTGGCGAGATTATGGCAGAAGTCTTTGACGAATTTGTCGAAGATAAACTTATTCAACCAACCTTCGTGACGATGCATCCGGTTGAAATTTCTCCACTTGCTAAGAAAGATCCAAAAGATCCAAGATACACAGAGCGATTTGAATTATATATAAACGGTGCCGAATGTGCTAATGCTTTTTCCGAGTTGAATGATCCGATTGATCAGAAAGAACGATTTATGTCTCAGGTACAGAAAAAAACCGATGGCGATGACGAAGCCCATCCTTTTGATGCCGACTTTATCAATGCCCTGGAAGTGGGTCTGCCACCCACTGGCGGTTTAGGTATCGGGATTGACCGGTTGGTTATGTTATTCACCAATCAACACAGTATCAGAGATGTTATTCTTTTCCCGACAATGAAACCTTTGGACTAATAGAATAACTTGATATGTGGTATGAAGTACTAAAGCGTGCGTTATACACTTGCGTTTCGCTCAAATAATAAAAAAGACAAATAGTTGACTGTTTAAAAAACCGGCGGGGTATCCCACCGGTTTTTTAAAATTTTTTATTGCAAATGCTTAGAGAATTGCGAAACTAGTTTAATTTCTTATATACCTCATATATAATTTATGCAGATTGACTGAAAAAGAAAAAAATTCTAAAAACATTTATTTAATAAATGTTTTTAGAATTTTCGTAACAGGGCCGGTCCTAAAGGTATGAATGTTTCTGATCAAAAAATTTCCGATAAAAAATGGCATACCTCAAAAATACCAGCTGAATTAATGATTGTGATAGGAATTGTCGTTACCCAGGCAAATAACATTCGCTGACCTGTACGCCAGTTGACTCCTTTAAAACGGGTGGATGCACCAACACCCATGATTGAAGATGAAACAACATGAGTAGTACTGACAGGCAGACCAAAATGAGTAGCGGCCTGAATAACCAGTACCGAGGATAAATCTGCGGCTACACCACTAACAGGTTTTAATTTCATTATTTGTGTACCAACTGTTTTAATAATTTTCCATCCGCCAACGGAAGTACCTAAAGCCATGGAAAGAGCACAGCAAAATTGAACCCAGTGTGGAATGGCCATTTCACTTTGCAATCCGAAAGCGACCAAAGCCATTGTAATAATACCCATTGATTTCTGGGCATCATTCATTCCATGTGAAAAAGCTTGAAGTGCAGCTGTGAATATTTGAGTTTTACGAAATCCTTTATTTGCTTTTCCTGCAGGTAAGTTATGAAAAAGTAATTTGAATAAGGAAAACATCAAAAATCCAACAATAAAAGCAATCAATGGAGAACCAATTAGTGATTCTATGATTTTTCTAAAACCACGCCACTCAATTGCATTAATTCCTGCATCTGCAAGTCCAGCACCTGCCAGAGAGCCGATTAAAGCATGAGAAGAGCTGCTTGGAATCCCAAAATACCAGGTGATTAAATTCCATATAATAGCGGAGATCAATGCTGCGACAATAACCAGCATGCCATTTTCTAGCGTATTAATATCGATGATATCTTTTGCGATTGTTTGAGCAACAGTACTTGAAACTAAGGCTCCTAGAAAGTTCATCAGTGCAGCAATAAAAATTGCTATTTTCAAGGTCAAAGCTCTTGTAGAAACTGCTGTAGCGATGGAATTTGCCGTATCATGAAATCCATTAATAAAGTCAAAACCAAGGGCTAAAACGATTATTAGTATTAATATGATCATTATGCACCTCTTACCAGTTCTTCATTATTATCCGGATATTCTCCATTTGATTTGATTCTTTCCGTAAATTTAATTACTTCATCTCTGGCTGAAATTTCAGATTTGCTAGAAACCTCGCCGCATTCAACCATTAATAATTCCATTGTTTGATAAGTTTTTTTCAATTGTAGATCCTCTTCCTATAAATCGTTTAATGATAAAATAAATACGATCTGTTCGATTTTACAAGTATTTACCAATTGTATATTATACCTTTACATCTAGAAGTTTTCCAGATAAAATTACGTTTTTAATAAAAAAATATAGAATAGACTTTTGCAAATGTGCGACTTGAGCATAAAGTCAAGGCTATGCAAGACATTTTGAGACATTCAGACGCTGAAACAACAATGAATATTTACGCAGAGGCGACAAAAGATTTAAAATGCGTCAAAATGACAAATCTTGCTGAATATTTTGATAAGAAAAAGATTGTTCAAATAGGTGCTATATAATTTACAACTATTTATAAAGAATTAGGAAGAATAAATAAAATAAAGATAAATTGAGAAAGGTTCTGAAATCGGGATATAGAGGATTTATAGAAAGGAATGAACCCTTGAGTGAAGTTAACCGATAAGGAAGACCTTTGGCTAAGAGGTTAATAATATAATGGACAGGGAACGCAGAATCATCGAATTTTGAGCTCTTTATATAAATAGGAAAAAGATTGGGGTTCGAAAGTAAAATAAATAATTAACATCTGATTTATGTGTTTAAACAATAATCATAAGGGTAAATAAATAAAGCATGTCGAAAAAAT
>JAKLQL010000326.1 GCA_022013395.1 Acetobacterium sp. | reverse complement strand
TTCTTCCAGTTTGGCTTCCCATTCCTGTTGGTCAAGTTTGTCCCGACAGACATAGATATGAAGGTTGCCATCGCCGGCATGACCAAAGCTGGGGATCCGGACATCCATTTCGGCGGCCAGCTCATGGGTAAATTCGATAAACTCAGCAATCCGGTTTCGCGGCACGACGACATCACATTCGTCCATTTCGGTGGTCGAGGCTTTGATGGCTTCCAGGAAGGCACCCCGGGCTGACCAGACCGAATCTTTTCGCTCAGCGGTATCGACGATGTAGACATCCTTGGCGCCTTCGGCCAGACAGAGGTTGGCGACGACTTCGTATTCGGCTTCCACCTGTTCTTTGGAGTTGCCGTCAAAGGTCAATAAAATATAGGCATTGCTGCTGGAATCCGGGAATTTTTTACCTAGAAAATCTTCAGCAAAAAGGATCGTCTGGCGTTCCATAAATTCGATGGCGGTGGGAATCGCTTTGGATTTGATGATCTTGGGCACAATCCCAGCAGCATCACTGATATTGTCAAAGGGAATCAGCAGACTGAGGGTCATCTTCGGTAGCGGCAGCAGCTTTAAGATCGCTTTGGTAATCACACAGAGGGTGCCCTCGGAGCCGATAACCAGATCTTTAAGGCTGTAACCGGAGCTGTTCTTAACAATTTTTCCGCCCAGCTCAATGATTTCACCATTGGATAACACGACCGTCAGACCACGGACATAATCCCGGGTGACGCCGTATTTCACGGCTCGCATGCCCCCGGCGTTGGTGCTGATATTGCCGGCAATCGTAGCCGATTTTTCACCAGGATCAGGAGGATAGAACAGATCGCTTTCTTCGACAAATTTCGACAATTCCATAAGCAGTACGCCGGGTTCCACGGTAACGGTCAGGTTTTCGGTATCCAGTTCCAGAATATTGTTCATCAGGGTGGTTTCTAACATGATCCCGCCAAATAAGGGGACACAGGCACCAACCAGGCCGGTTCCTGAACCACGAACAACAACTGGGATAGTGTGATCATAGGAGTATTTCATAATCTTAGACACTTCTTCGGTGGTGGTCACCTTGATCAGTACCTCGGGATAAGAATGGATACTGCCTAATTCGTCATGGCTGAAATCTTCGCCGATTTCGTTGCCCACAAAGATCCGTTCCGCTGGAACCAGGTTCTTTAAATAGGCAATATCATTTGCTTCCACTTTTTTATAATTCATCTTAGACAACCATCCTTTCTGGTTTTTCAGCTGCATGCGGCATTTCAATTGTTTCGGTTGTTGCCATTACTTCCGGTTCGGCAATCATGGCCAGCAGTTCCGGTAATATTTCATATAAATCTCCGACCATCCCGCAATGAGCGACGTTGAAAATCGGCGCCTTGGGATCATTGTTGATAGCAATAATGTATTCGGAATTCTGCATCCCGGCAGCAAACTGAACGGCACCGGAAATACCCAGGGCGATGATCAGTTTCGGTTTAACGGTTCGACCACTTAAGCCAATTTGCAGTCGGGCATCAAACCAGCCCGCTTCAATCCCGGGACGGGTACAGGCCACGGTAGCACCGATTTTTTCAGCGAATTCATAAATCATTTCCAGATCTTTTTCGGATTTCACGCCCCGGCCGACGGCCACAATGGTTTCCGCTTCAGACAGATCCAGACCTTTTTCTTTTTTAATGACTTCCAGCACTTCAATGGCGGAAACCAGTTTGTCTTTCGCGATTTCCATAATCTCAACACTACCCCAAGGATCTTTAACGAGTTCTGGCGCGTTGAATACTTTATAGCGGACGGTACAGAACTGCGGCCGCGTGTTTTCGGTGACGATCTGAGCCATAATATTGCCGCCAAAAGCCGGACGAATCTGTACCAGATCGGTATTGTCTTTCATTTCCAGAATCGTACAATCGGCGGTGAGACCGGTGCGGTAACGGGCTGCCACTCGCGGTGCCAGCGAGCGACCGACATTGGTGGCGCCGACTAAAATCGAAGACGGTTTTACTTTTTCAATGAAATCTTCCAACACATTGGCATAGGGTTCAATGACAAAATGTTTGAGTTCCGGTTGATCGTAAACAAATACCTTGTCGACGCCGTAGTTTAATAGTTCGCTGGCTTCGGCGGTGATATTGGTGCCCATAAACAATGCGTAAACCGGATGACCGATGACAGCGGCCAGTTCTCGGGCCTTGCCAATCAGTTCCAGGGTAACTGGATGAATCTTGCCTTCGATGTGATCGACATAAACGGCAATGCCTTTGTATAAGCTTTTATCAATCGCGACTTTCTCATCTTCTTCCAGAACGAGCACGCCAGCTGGTCCATTTTTCAGACACATCTTGCACATTTTACAGGCGGCGGTCACTTCCAGTCTTGCGTTTTCATATGCGAAGGCATCAAAAGGACAAATCTCTGCCAGTGCCTCAAAGGTTTTTCGATCGACGTTTTCCTTGATTATTTTAATTCCTGCCATGATTTTTTCCTTTCTATCCTAAATATTTTTTTTCTGATAAGATGCCATATAAAGCTTGGGCCAGCACCTTGCCGTCACCCTCAAAGCTGGTTTTTTCAACATTGCTTTCCGGCGGGAAGATGCGTTCCACCTGGGTGGGCGAGCCACTCAGTCCATATTTTTTTTCATCGGTATCGTACATATCTTTTAAGGTTAATACTTTAATTTCGGGATTTTCGGAGATCTCCAGTTTGCGTTTATAGGAAGGTAACCGCGGGGTATAAATGTCTTTATCCACGGTGATCAGACAGGGATATGGCACCCGCTGAATTTCCAGCGATTCTTCCATATTCATCTGCAGGGTCAGACCCTTTTCATCAGCCACCAGAATTTTGATCACGTTGGTGACGTGAGGAATTCCTAGAAACTCGGCCATTTCCGGGCCAACCTGGGCAGTATCGCCGTCGGTGGTCTGCTTGCCGCAGATGATCAGATCAAAGTCGCCTAGTCTTTTGGCGCCCTGGGCTAATGTATAACTGGTGGCAACCACATCAGCACCGCCGAATTTCCGGTCGGATAACAAACAGCCCTCATCAGCGCCCATATAAAAGGATTCCAGTAAAACTTCTTTACTTTGCATCGGCCCCATCGATAAGGTGGTAATGGTGCCTCCCAATTGTTCTTTTAGCCGAAACGCGGTTTCCAAACCAAATAAATCATAGGGATTCAATTTTGATTCAACCCCATCACGAATCAGGACACCTGTTTCTGGATCCACTTCGACGTTGGATGTTCCGGGAACCTGTTTGATACATACCAGTATTTTCATACTCGCCCTCCATTAAATTAATTTAGTAAAATAATAATTAAATTCTTGCCATCGCCTTGCGAAAAGTGTTGCTGTCTGGCTGACGCACAGACAGCAGGTGAGCTGTTATTTTATGTGAGGTTGTCCACAAACGCTCTCGCTACTTCATTGTTAATCTTTTGTTGGCGGACAATTAACTAACACTTTTCAGCTGTCACATTTGTTTGTCGACAACCTGACATACCCTCAGGCCTTTCGCAATTCACTGATTCTTGCTCAGCTCGTCATAACTGATTAACCCTCTTAAACCCATTCAAAGTCAAAGCAATTCTTTTTTGATAAAATTCTACTACTGGTCTAGTGGTCAGACCACTAACCTGTGATTATTATATTTGTTTCGTAAATTTTTGTCAAGCATTAAAATAACGTTTTCATTTTTTTTATTTTTATGTTTTTGAATTTTAAATTCGACTGTGATAC
>JAKLQL010000033.1 GCA_022013395.1 Acetobacterium sp. | reverse complement strand
CAGATTGGCAAACTCAAAGATGGTGGAGCGGGACAGCAGCGGTGAATTAATTTCAAAATAGGGATTTTCAGTGGTCGCTCCGATAAGCGTTACCAGACCTTTTTCAACACTGGGTAACAGGGCATCCTGTTGGGCCTTATTGAAACGGTGAATCTCATCAATAAAGAGAATCGATTTCTTATTATAAACCCCCAGATTGTCCTTAGCTTTATCCAAAACCTCAGTGATTTCTTTTTTACCTGAAGTAACGGCATTAAGCTCATAAAACATGGCATTGGTCCGATTGGCAATAATCTTGGCCAAAGATGTTTTGCCGGTACCTGGTGGCCCGTAAAACACCACCGAGGATAGTTTATCCGCTTCAATCAGGCGATATAAGAGTTTCCCCCTACCAATAATATGTTGCTGACCGACAAATTCTTCCAGCGTTTGGGGACGCATTCTGACTGCAAGCGGGGCATTATCGGCAATTTGACCTTCATAATTTCGGTTAAAAAAGTTTTCCTGCATAATGTCCTTTCACTATTTAATTTGAATCGCAATCACTAAATTCAAAAGAATTGAACAAAATTTGCTTTGGTGTCGGTTTCCGCAAACCGGCAGCGAAGCTCACGGTACTTTCGTAATTCATAATTTCGTTTCGATTACTTCTATTTCTGTTTGGTTTAACTCAAAAAAACGGTAGAACCACGCATCAACTTCCGCAAGAACATTGCTCAATTGTTCAGTGTCTCCATTTTTCTTTAATTGAACGATTCTATCATATGAGTCTTTAAAATACTTAATATTTTCATCTTTTATATCTGGGATACCCAATCTCAACAATGTATTGGGATAATATTCATAAAGCTTATCACCCATTTTTTTCCCATATGACTTAAAATAATAATTGTACAGTCGGCTGTTCAGCAGAATAACCAGAAACTCCTCAGTTATTTGATGATAAAGTCGGGGTTTCAGGATCAGTCCATACACATCTGCACTGAAATAACATTTATCTTCATCAATCGCAAAACGATTCTGCGTTGCTTTATATGGGAATATGATCTTGCGTCCTTCAAAATGATCAGGATCTCTGCCCCACTGCAGTTTATACCAGGGCAGCTTGCCACTTTGGCACTCCCGACGGTTTTTGAGCTTTTCCTTGAAATTTCCCAGATGTTTTTCAACCTGAGGATATTTTTTAATATTATTGATACTGTTGGTATAGAGAATTATTTTTTGTGGTTCCGCCACTGTGAACATGCCCACATCTTTATTTTTAATCCAGGGTTTTAAAAGGTCCGTTTCAAATTCCTTAAGTGCTTCATCCCCATCATCAAAGATAAAGGCTTTGTCATTTCCGGTGATAATCCCCTGAAAGCTTTGAACCACATTGTCCAGAGTAAACGGTGTCTTTTTCTCGATCTTTTCGATAATTCCCCGGGTAATCGGCGAATAAAGCCGCCAGGAATCATCTTTTAAGCCAGCCTGTTGAATCTCGAACGCCTCAAATAGTTGGTTTTCGGCCGGTTGCTCGACCAATTTCGCCTGGTCTAATAAATGAATCAATTCCGGATAGGTCTCCGGTTTATGGTTTTTAATAAAAAACCGTTTTATTTGAATCATTTGGTTTTCATCAACCTGATTCTTTTTGATCAGCCGGATAATCGCCGGGTCAACCCCCACTCCTTCGATAATTCGCAGTCCATTGAAATCGACAATTTCCTGGATTGCAAATGATTTTTTAATAAAGGTTCGTAAAGGTTTTCCATAAAATGCTTCAATAAAATAACGGGAGGTAATATGAATCAGTTGTCCCTCTGGTTTTAACAGCTCCCAACCCCGATGGATAAAACAATAAGAAAGATCGCCTTTGTCCTGATAGACTTCAAAATACCGATTTTTAAGATTTTTCATATAGTCGGTATTGATTTCCTTGTGCCCGACATAGGGCGGATTACCAATGACGACATCCACTGATTCATTTTCGATCAAATCTTCAATCAAAATATCGCCACAAATAATTCCCGATGGTTTAACATATCTGTTTCCTTTTAGGCTGAGGATGAGTCGAGTAACCAAACAGGCCAGCGGATCTCGGTCTACGCCCAGGAGACATTTCTCCAACAACAGCTGATGCAAAGCGTCTGTTTCACTTTGTTCCATTTTGCCACAATTTAAAACAATTTGATCATAAACAGCACTTAACAGGGAACCACTTCCACAAGCGGGGTCTAAAATCCTAATAATTTGGGATTCATCCCCTATTTTTATATTTTTCAACACTTTTGATGCCATATAACCAGCGATATTTTCAGGGGTGTAAAAAATTCCCTGGTTTTTCTTGTGATTAATTAACAGGCTTTCTTCGTAAAGGTTGCCTATCAGTCCCGGGTTTTCCCCTTTAAGGGATGGTGATTTTTCAACCAGATCACAGACCCAATCCCATATTTCATCCCCAAGGGGCTGGATATCCCCCTTCATTTGAATCCAAAATGCTTCATGGATTGGTTCTCCCTGCCAGAGTTCCATCATATAATCTAATGTAAAATTCTTTTTAAGATCCGACTGATGCCGCTCAAAATCAATGCGCTGATTGTCAACCAGATATTTTAGAACAAAGCACTTTAATAAAAAGATGACATTGGCACTTCGATCTTCGGCAAGATAATTATATTTTTTAATAAAACGGATAAGCTTGTCTGAAATTTCCTGAAACTTCATTAAGACCTCTTTCACTTCATTTCGGTAGTTTATTACCAGATTATTATAACATTATTTGAGCAGAAAAGATAAAGAAAAGGCGAAATAAACAGTTCACTATTCACACTCAAAAATCCAGGAATTCAATCCCTGGATTTTTCAGATTTTTTTATTTTAACTTATTGCTAACTTGTCTTTTCCAAACCCGCCAATCAGAACAATCTGATCTCAGAGATAGCTGTGTCGTGTTCGCCATCTGCTGGTCCCGGTACCACACTGTCGATCACAAAAACGAGCGAATCTCCGGGATTAATGGTGGTAGGACTAATTGAAACCGTCTGTTCATCACGAATGCGTTCGAGCATCGCATTTGCGATGGGACTGGTGTTCACGTAAACCACTAAACCGCGCACGCTGCCATTTTCAGCAAAAGTCGTGGCGTTCTTAACATATCCAGTTTTTATGGCAAATCCATGGATAGTCAGTGGCCCGGTTCCGTTATAAACACATTGAATGTACTCTCCCACACCATCGCCCGTAACCCCCTCAACCCAGGCCGTGTTATTATTGCCGTCGATTACGTTACCAACATAATAACTGATCCCAGACATATCCGGCAAAGTCGAAGAAGCAACTAAACTAAAATTATAATAATCCGCAACGACAGACGTTCCACTTCCTGATGCTGTTCCCCCGGTTGTCGTTGGGACATCCACGATGGTATACTTTCCTTCAATTGTTTTACTGGAGAATCCACTACTGCCCACTTCGATGACTCTGATAATGTGTTCACCTTTTTGCAGTGAAATCGGAGCGGTATACTCGATTGATCCAACCGCAGGCTGGGAGCCATCCGTGGTGTAATAAACCTTATCATTTGTGTCGCCCTTGATGATCTCCAGGGATTGAGTTCCTTGATAGGTTCCCGGATTAAGCTTAAATGAAGACACTTTTACCGCATAATCATTTTTTTGGTTGCTATATTTTTCATCGCCCGTCGCCGCAGCGGCCCGATCAAGCAGGGTAAAAAGATCATTCTCCATTACCTTGGCCATTATCTCCGAATTAATGTAGGCATCATAAATTTGTTTCTGTTTTTCTTTATTCTTTTCTTTTAACAACGCATCTTCATAAAAGGTCTTGGCCATTACAAAATTTGACAATCCTGTATAGGCCTTTGCTTTTCCAAAAATCGCGTCGGCATTATTAGAATCAATCTTTAGCACATCATCATAAACCGTTAGTGTTTCGGTGTAGTTGGTATCCGCTAATAAACTCTCGCCATTTTTTATCCCGCTGTTAATGGCATTTACCTTCTGGAAATTTAAAAATCCCAGAACCCCACCAATGACCAAAATCAAACCAAGCACGGCTGCTGAAACTATCAGAATTACTTTTTTGGTTGAATTCTTTTCCGGCTTAACTACCGCCGTTTGACCCGCCTTTTCTTCCTTAACTGTCGCATTATTATCCTCATCGGTCTCCCAATTTGCCAAACTTCTTACTGGACTGCCACAATTCTCGCAAAACAAGCTGGATGCGTCATTTTCAGCTCCGCATTTTTCACACTTTATATTAACACCCCCCTTTTGCAATAACGATGTTTTAATTCTCTATTTGAAGATTCATAGATAACCAAGTTTCTTCTTTTTATTAACAAATTTACCCTTTTTCACGCTAATTAATCCCAAATGAAAAAACCAGACAAAATCATTAATCGATTTTGTCTGGTCTTATAGTTCACATGGTGCGAGAAACGGGGGTCGAACCCGTACGCCTTTCGGCACACGCCTCTGAAACGTGCTTGTCTGCCAGTTCCAACACTCTCGCAAGTATTATTTTGAACACCACTATAGATTACTCTTTTTTTTTCAACTTGTCAAGATCTTCTGGCTCTTTTTTGATCTTTTTTGTCAAAACCCTCTCATGAAAAGAAAAATAAACAGTCCCACTTGAAGAATAAGAATAATTGGCATACCCACTGAGAATTGAAGATGTTTTGTTTTATGATGAAAAACACGCATACCCAAGATGCCTCCTACCGATCCGCCAACGACACATAACCCTAACAGGGTTTTTTCCGGAATTCGCCACACGGCCTTTTTTGATCGTCGCTTATCGTTCCAAAATAAGAAAAAAGTAATTAAATTAATGATGACTAAATAAAGTGCACTATATATAATTAAGTTATCCATCTTTTTCCTTTTCTCTTTGTTTTAAATAAAATACTATAAAAAATACTGCAATAAAATATTGTAAATTCGATCTTCTTACTGTAACACAGCAGGGGCTTGAAATTCAAGCCCCTGCTTATTTGTTTACAAACTATTTTTTCTATTTCTTGTCAAACTTTTTTGTCTAGCCCATCAATCCTGGATATAAAGGATATTTTTCGGTTAAAAAGTAAACCGGCAAACCGCCATGTAAAAATAAAACAACGGGGTTGTCCAGATTTTTACCTTTTATGAACATTCCCTGTTCAGCTCCATTTATATCGAGGAATATTTTTTCTGAAAT
>JAKLQL010000325.1 GCA_022013395.1 Acetobacterium sp. | reverse complement strand
TTTTGAGCAATTTGTTTGATCCACTGGGAGGTTGTTACACTCCAGGGATCGAGATCGGTGACCATGAACGGCGATCCGGTAATAATAATGGCCGTGACATCGTCCATTAGAACGGGCACAGCATTTTCATGGACGGAAATGACGTATACATCTTCATAGGGAATCCCGGCACATCTGGCGATGCGCTCATCACAATCCCCACATTTTTTAATAATTGATTTATCAGAAACGCCTGTTTTAATAATGAGTAGCTTACCCAATGCAATCACCCGCCAAAATTTATTTTTTATTACATCTGATTGTTTTCATATCAAACCTGGATATTAATGCTTTTATGTTAACATGTCAATAATTAAAAAACAATTGATTTTCGAAAGTAAGCATAAAAAGAAAACCTGTCAATATCATCCAAGAAATCGGTTTTTTATTCGGTTATACTAATTGCAGAGAAGGAGGTAGCGGAAATGAAACACAACGAAGAACGGACGGTTCGATATGACAACGACCTGAAAATTGAAGCCTTTTGTTTAAAAGGCATTATTCAGAAATTTCCCAACCACTTTCATGAGTATTACGTGATCGGTTTTATTGAAAGCGGGCACAGAAAACTATCCTGTAAAAATAAAGAATACCTGGTTGGTCCCGGCGATCTGCTGCTTTTTAACCCTTATGACAATCATTTCTGCGAACAAGTGGATGACCAGGCCTTGGATTACCGGTGCCTAAATATCAAACCGGAAATAATGAGGGCGATGGTTTTTGAAATTACAGGGAAGCAAGAAAATCTGGTCTTTGAGCAGCCGGTGGTCTATCGAAGTGAACAGGTGATTGGGCTGGGGGAACTTCATCAAATGCTGCTAGCGGAACAACAAGGATTTAATAAAGAAGAGGCTTTTTTGTTTTTAATTGAACAGTTGATTGACGAATATGGCAGTTGGGAATCCGATCATCGCCATCAAGAAAGCAATGCTGCGATTGAATTAATCTGCAACTATCTGGAGAAAAATTTTCAGGAACGGATTTCATTAAATGATTTATCGATCTTAACCGGGTGCAGCAAATATTATCTGGTGCGGGCCTTCACTAAAACAAAAGGGATTACCCCTTACCGATATCTGGAGACAGTCCGCATCAACGCCGCCAAAGCTTTATTGGAAGAAGGCGTGGAACCCATTGACGTGGCGATGCAAACGGGATTTTCGGATCAAAGCCATTTTTCAAATTTTTTCAAAGGCTTCATCGGGATTACCCCTAAGCAGTATCAGAAAATATTTACGGATGAAGGGAGCAAAGATTGATTGATCAAGATAATTTAACCGGACATTTAGCGGCCGTTTTTTCGATTTTGGTTTGGGGAACCACCTTTGCGTCAACAAAAATTTTGCTCACTGTTTTTACACCCATTGAGATTCTCGTTTTTCGTTTCACGATTGGGTTTATTGCCCTGTCTTTAGTCTACCCCAAGCGATTGCCGATGTCTAATCGCCATGAAGAAATGCTTTTTATGGGGGCGGGATTGTGTGGGGTCACGCTATATTTTCTGCTGGAGAATATCGCCTTAACCTATACCTATACCTCTAATGTTGGGGTTATTATTTCCATTGCGCCATTTTTTACCGCCATTCTGGCGCATTTCTTTTTAGCTGGAGAAAAACTCAGTGTCCATTTCTTCATTGGATTTGTGGCAGCGATTATGGGAATTTTTCTGATCAGCTTTAATGGAATCACAGTGCTACAGCTTAACCCAGTGGGCGATTTACTGGCAGTTCTGGCGGCTTTGGTGTGGGCAATTTATTCAGTGTTAACCAGAAAAATAAGTGCCTTCGGATATCACACGATTCAGACCACCCGGCGAGTCTTTTTTTATGGGCTGCTATTTATCATTCCCACCCTGCCTTTTTTTGACTTTCATTGGCGTTTGGCACCTTTTTACCAACCGGTTTATATACTCAATTTGCTTTTTCTGGGACTGTTGGCTTCAGCGGTTTGTTTTGTCACCTGGAATCTGGCGGTAAAGCGATTAGGCGCCACGAAAACCAGCGTCTATATTTATATGGTTCCGGTGATCACCGTGGTAACTTCGGTGATTGTCTTAAATGAAAAAATAACATGGATGGCGGTTTTCGGAACGGTGCTGACATTGTTTGGATTATTAATTTCCGAAAAGCGGCTGCCTTTCAGGAAAAAACAAAATGATCCAGTAGCGGTTAAAAAGCAGCACTTGGAAACTTAAGGGAGCTGGTTTTTTGATACATAAAAATAAGTTTACAGCTATTTTCCACCTGGTTTATGATAAAATAAGCCAAGTGGAAATTTTTTATGGCGAAATGACAAAAATAGATATCAATGAGTGAAAGCGAGGACGAAATGGGAAAGATAAGATCAAGCAACGGTTTGTTTAGCAGTTTTGTAAAAACAGTTTTTTTATGTATGGCTTTCTTATTGGTAATTGGCCCGGCGTTTAGCGGCGTAAAGGCTGAAGACAATCAATCAGGCATTGAAAACGCTGTCAACACAAGTTCGAATACTATGAATCAGGAGACAATTTCCCAAACTGTCGTCAATTCGAGTTTGGGTTGCTCATATCGAACCCATGTGCAGAATGTGGGGTGGCAGGCTTATGTCAATAATAGTGCGATGAGCGGGACTGAAGGCCAGGGACTTCGCCTGGAGGGGATTGAAGTTAAATTGGATAATGTCACCGGGGATGTGGGCATTGAATATACCACCCATGTGGAAAATATCGGTTGGCAGAATTATGTTAAAAATGGCGCAATGAGCGGGACGGAAGGTCAGTCGCTACGGCTGGAAGCCATTAAAATCCGACTAACAGGTAATGATGCCAAGAATTATGATGTTTATTACCAGGTTCATGCCCAGAATATTGGCTGGCTGGATTGGGCCAAAAACGATATGAGTGCCGGCAGCGAGGGCTTTGGATTGCGCTTGGAAGGGATCAGGATTGTCGTGGTAGCTAAGGGTGATCCGGCTCCCGGGGCAACCGATCGACCATTTGTGACGACCAATATTCAATATTCATACCAGACTCATATTCAGAATATCGGTTGGCAGGAGTGGAAGAAAAATGGCGAATTAAGCGGAACAACGGAACAAAATCTCCGCTTGGAAGCGATTCAGATAAAAGATGAAAATCCCGAAAGTAATATCGGCATTGAATATCAGACCCATGTTCAGAATATCGGCTGGCAAGGCTGGAAAGCAGCCGGAGAAATGAGCGGAACCGCCAATCAGGGGTTGCGATTGGAAGGAATCCAAATCCAATTGACTGGCGCCAATGCCGAGCTGTTTGATGTTTATTATGAAGCCTATACGGAGGGCTTTGGTTGGATGCCTTGGGTTAAAAATGGCGAAAGTGCCGGAACTGAAGGTTTAGGACTACGCTTGGAAGGCATTAGAATTATTATTCAGCAAAAAGGTGTAACGGTACCGAGTCCCACCGAAAATGAGTTGGGATCAATGGCGCAGTTGGTCAATAAAAATCATAATGTTTCGGCAGAATATGTACCAGCTGATCTGGTTTGGGTTAATCTGCCATCTACCCGGGATACTCAGCTACGGGCAGATGCGGCCCAACATTTAATCGAGTTGTTTAACGGTGCCAGTGCCCAGGGACTGACCCTTTACTGTTGTTCCGGCTATCGCTCCTATGCGACCCAGGCTTCGCTTTATCAGTGGAACGTGGATATGTATGGCGTGGCAGGAGCAGAGCTGGTCAGTGCCCGGCCGGGAATGAGTGAGCACCAGCTGGGACTGGCCATGGATGTTACATCGGCAACCGTGGATTTTGATCTGGTCGAGAATTTTGGTTTGACGGCGGAGGGCCAGTTTCTCCGAGACCATGCCCATGAGTATGGATTTATTATTCGCTATCCTCAGGGAAAAACCAATATTACCGGTTATGCCTACGAACCCTGGCATCTCCGTTATCTCGGGGTCGAGGTGGCAACCACCATTCACAACACCGGCAAAACGATGGAAGAGTTTTACGGGATTTATTAATTAGCTGAGATCTGCTTATATTGCAACTTGCGAGTAATTACAGGATTGAACATAGTTTTCAATATGACGATCGATGTCTATCCAATTATTAACCCGTGTAATCCCGGGAAATAAATGCCCCTGGTTATAATAACAGTCGATCAGCAGGACATTAAATCCGTGACTTGAAAGTTGGACAGCATTTTCGTAGCGATCCTCAATAAAAATATCACAGCAGAATTCATGGGCTTTCGCAACTTTATCATGGGAGCCTAATAATGATAGAGAACTCATAGGGATCTGGTGATGAGACAGCCACGTTTTGGTCACGCTTTTCATTTCAGCTTCTCGAGCGGTAACAAAGTGAAGCTTGTGATTGAGATAAAGGGCATCAAGAACATCTTTTACGCCTGATCGGATGCGAGCCTCTTCATAGATGGTTTCACCAAATAAGTGATAAAATTCAGCAAAGGCTTCCTGTTCGACGCCGAGCGTTAGATATTCATCATATGCTGTTACCATTTCTGGGATGATTTGTGTGTTGAAATAGTCATTGGCTCTGGGAATCCAGTCATAAGCTTCTGTTATCGTGCCATCAATATCAATACAAAAATTTAACTGATTCATTTTTAATTCCTCCTGAATTTGGTCTATCTGGTGATTATATAAATGGGTTCAGGTTTCGTCTTTAATTTCAGATTAAAAATGTGTAAATTCTGTGGTTTTCATTAAATGATCGGGAAGGTGGGTTAGTCAACGGATGACTAGCCCACCTCCCGATTTTTTTACATTCTTTGGGTGGCATCAAATGCCAGTGGTGAACGCAGGCACTCATCGACAAACATAGTCAATTGGAAACAAAGCGGGCTGCCCTTCATTTTTTCAGAAGCATAGCTTAAACCGTTGGTTTTTTCATCCAGTAACGGGTGATCAATCTGTTGCGGATCTCCCAGTAGGATAACTTTGGTACCCTTACCAACTCGGGTAATAATGCCTTTTACCTGTTTTGGGGTAAGGTTTTGGGCTTCATCAATAATCAGATAAGTATGGGTGATGGAGCGACCCCGGATAAAGTTCATGGCTTCGGCCGTGATGACGCCCCGCTCAAAAAGCTCTTCGATTTTTTTGCGCATTTCGATTTCATTCTGAAATCGGGATTTATCGCTGCGATTCATTAAAATTTCAAGATTATCAATAATTGGCCGTAGCAAGGGGGCGATTTTTTCCTGCTCATTTCCTGGCAGAAAACCAATTTCATCGTCAAACTGAACATTAGGCCGGGTAATTAAGATTTTACGGTAGCCTTTAAAATCCGGATCCAGAGTCTGATGCAGGCCTACAGCCAGGGAATAGAAAGTTTTGGCTGTTCCAGCGGTGCCTTTGACAATCACCAGCGGTGCCGTTTCGGCATCCTGCATCAATGCTTCCTGTAAAAAACGCTGGCCGACATTTTTGGGCTTAACCCCGAAGGGCTCCAGATCCAGGCTTTTTAAGGGGACAATTTTCTTGCCATTAAAGCGTCCCAACAGGGTTTTTCGGTCATTGATATCGGAGTGAATAATAAAAAACTGATTATATTCAGGAATGAGCCCGGATTTCGTTTTCTTATCATTCATGATATAGATGTTTTCTGGCAGAATACCTTTTTCTTGAATTCATCCATTTTTTCATCCGGGGCATAAACCTCTGTTCGACCGGTGTACTGATCTTGAAACACCGGCGATTGTTCGGCAAAAAAATCCTCGGTGGGAATTTCAAGCATCTGGGATTTCAATCGGACGATGATATCTTTAGTAACCAGTGTGACCGACTCACCCTGACTAAGCAATCCCTTACATACTTTCAGGATTCGGTTATCATTGGAATTGCTCTGAAACCCGTAGGGCAGATCAACCGATGCAAAATTTGCTTCAATTTTAAGTAGACCGCCACTTTCCAGGTTTACCCCTTCAAACAGATTTCCCTTTTGTCGCAGTTGTTCCAGAAAGCGAATCGATTGCCGGGCGTTTGACCCCCGCTCGCCATCTTCGTTTTTCAGCTTGTCCAAATCTTCCAACACCGCAATCGGGAGAACAATCTTGTTATCCTCAAAGGATAACAGCGCCTGAGGAGATTGAATCAATACATTGGTATCCAGTACATATGTTTTTGGCATAGAAAACCTCCATAAAATCTATTTTATGTTGTGCAGTTTACGTTGAGTGTACACCAAAAAATCGAATCAAAGGTTTGGAACAGG
>JAKLQL010000032.1 GCA_022013395.1 Acetobacterium sp. | reverse complement strand
CATCAAGGAAGAAGAACTGATTGACGGGATTGAGTACGCTGGGGTTGGAACCTACATTGCCAGCAATGAAAATGCCGGAACAACCTTATTTGTATAAAACAAAATTAATTAATTTCAGATCATTTTATGGATATTATCAGACAGGCTGTTGCAGAATGGAAATTTCTGTAACAGCCTGTTTACATAACTTAACCAAACCTTTATTTCGTTATTGCCCAGGCGATTAATCTTGCTTTCATTTGTAAAGGTTGTGAATTTATGATAAAATACAGGTGGAAGGAAGTGAGTAAAATGCCAAAGTATTGTCCTAGATGTACTTTCATTTTGAGTATTGACGATACAAAATGCAATTTTTGCGGCATGGTTATAACAACGGGAATCGCTGTTGATAAGAAGATCGCTGATGAATTCACTAAAGAAGAAATGATGAAAAACGGAAGTTTTTCAAAAGAATTTTTGGATGGCGGCCGGGAAATGATGCCTGTTATCGAAACAAAACCACTTCAAACTAATGATGAAGCTCTGACTGACGAACTAATCGCTGACGAAATTATCGGTGACAAATTATTTAGCAGTGAAACTGAAAAAGGTTTTGTAATTGAAAGTTTGTCAAAAGGATTACTAGATCAGGGACGTGAAATGAAACCTGCAGTTGAAACGCGAATCCTGACAACAGACGATGAGCTTTTTGCAGAAGAAATGATCGGAGATGAAATCACAGCAGATGGATTTATAGCTCAAAAAAATCGACCATTCAATCTTCCGAAATCAATGCGGCTGTGATGAGCGAGAGATGACTAAATGATGATTGATCAAAAGAAACATTGGTATTAAGTGTCCGAGAACCATTTATCTGATTACGGAGATTGTTTACAAGCAATCATAAGTAATCTTAAGATAATGACAAATCGGACACTTTTTTAATGAAAAAATCAAAAGAAGTTTGACAAAATTATCTAATCGTACTATAATTAAGAAAGAAATTATTAGTTAGGAGTTATTCTTAATCATGAAAAATAAAAAGATACAAATGTACACTGACATGATCCGTAGTGTTGGATTGAAAGCCACACCACAACGAATTAGTGTTTTAAAAGTATTATCAGAAATGACATCCCACCCCAGTGCGGATATGTTGATGGAAGCACTTGAAAACCAGGGATATGTGATGTCAGTTGGGACAATTTATAATATTTTAGAAACTTTCTCAGAAAAAGGGCTGATTTTAAAACTCAAGGATAATCAGGAAGTAATGCGCTTTGATGCAAACACTCAGTTTCATGTACATATATACAACAAAGAAAACAATGGGATTTGTGATTACTATGATCCAGAATTGGAAGTTTTATTGGCTGATTATTTCAAAGATAAACTACCAAATGATGTTTCACTAAATCGTATGGAAGTGTCTCTGTTCGCCTAATCTCAATTGAGAAACCAACTCTTTGTTACTATTCAAAATGATTAAATGTTTAACATCTTTAAGAAGTCTGATATTCAGTTATCAGGCTTCTTATTTTTTTGGCATGACAAATATTTATCATGAATGATTCTTGACAAATATTTATTCCAGCTCTATAATTTAGATATGATTTTAATAAGAGTGATTCTTTCAAAGAAATCAAAACATTTTAAAGCGTACAAATATAACATAATATTCTTAAAAATCTAGACAATTCAAGTATCATCTTTATCATTTTCTATAGAGAGGCTTAATTTTTTATCAATGATTGATGTTATGAAAATCAGAAAGATCTGAATGTGTTAGGATTTATTTTTTTGGAGATCACTCAATTAAAATTAACTGTCAATGGCATTTAGAAACGCAATTATTAGATAGTAGATAATTTAAAACTAGTT
>JAKLQL010000324.1 GCA_022013395.1 Acetobacterium sp. | reverse complement strand
TAGCACCTCATGGTTAACATCGCCTAATTCCTTGGCATTTAGTTCGCCTTTTACCACAATTTCTGAAATCCCTTTAATGGTGTAAATCAACAAGTCCTGAAGTTTTGCAACATCTTCGTTTTTCCCACAAACACCTTTAACACTACAGCCCTGTCCTTTAGCTGCTTCCTGACACTGATAACAAAACATACTCATAACATAATCCTCCAAAATTTTTATTTATTTTTGATCTTTTATTTCTAAACTAAACTGGTATCGCTACCCCGTTTCGATGTTGCTATTATATCCGGGGCATTTTTTAAACGCCGTTGCAAATGCAACGGTATTGAATTTTTTTAAGTACTTTTTTTTGATAACCGAATTTTGAGCATAAAAAAAACGCCTTTCGGCGTCTTTTTCTACTTATTCGCTTTTTTTATCGTCAGTCTGAATGTTCTTATTTTTATAGAAAATACAGCCGGTTTCTTTCCAGGGATTTTTTAATACATCCATGTCTGGACATCGTCCGCTGACATTGAAACTGCAATTTAAATAAGAACATGCATTTTTCTCAGTTGATTCCATTTGCTCTCCTTTTGATTAATAATATTTAAAACACAAATTAAATGTGTTTTAAATATTGATTTTGCCATTATAACAGTTAAGTCTTAAATAAACAAGAGCCTCATTCTTCCATATTAGTGAAAGAAAATTAAGAATAAATCCATCAAATAAACCGAATCTTTACAATAGGCTGTCTTTTTTTAAATCGATTTAACCGTTTGGATGTTGATACTAGGGGTGAAAACGCTGGCTCTTTTCGATTGATAGCTTATTACCAAACCCGGTATAAAGATTGTGTAAAGAAAACACCTTAATGTATAAAGATTATATTCATATTGACCGTTTTATATTTTTTTTTACTGACAACTATGATATAACTAGTCCTAAATGATTTTATACGAATGGTGGAAAAAATATGTCTGATCCTTCAAATTCTTTTGAAGCACAATATGAACTGAACAAAAAAGGCCGACTGGAAATCTTTTTCGGCTATGCCAAAGGTTCCGGAAAAACCTATGCCATGCTTGACGATGCCCAGGAACAAATGAAACGAGGCGTGAACGTTTTAATCGGATGCGTGGAACAAAATGCCCAACCAGAAACCATGGAATTAATGCATGATTTTAAGTCATTGCCACTAAAAATTCTGGAACATCAAAACAGCCTCCTTAAAGAATTTGATTTAGATGCCGCTCTGGAACTTAAACCTGAATTGATCCTGGTCGATGATCTGGCTCATACCAATGTTCCGGGCGTTCGCAATAACAAGCGCTATCAGGATATTGAAGAACTTCT
>JAKLQL010000323.1 GCA_022013395.1 Acetobacterium sp. | reverse complement strand
GGGACGAGCGGGTCCTTGCTGCCCTGGACGATCAGGAACGGCGGGGCGGAGGCGGTGACGTGACACGCGGGGCTGGCGGCCTTGGCCTTGTCGGCCAGCGTCTCGATTTCGCCGCCCAGAAGGGTTGTCATTTCATCTTTGACAATCTTGATAAATTGCTGCCCTGGAGTCAGGCTGCTAAGCACCTCTTGGCCAATCGCCCGTTCACCGATATTTTTGGTAAATTTCTTAACAACTTTGAAATTGACATCGGCTTCTAAAAGAGCCATTTTAATTTCCCGATTAACTTCCTGGATGTCTTTTTCGCTGAGTTTTCCTTTGCGCTTTAGTTGGGAAAATATATTTTGGAATTTTTCATTTAATCCTTCAAAGATCATCTGTCACCTCTAGTTTTCTTCACTGACTTTTTTCAGCTTTTCAACCACCAGCATCAATTCAGATTTAAGCTGCTCGTCTTTTTCCCGTTCAGCACAATCCAATAAATCTTTCTCTATTTCTTCCATCAGAATTTGAGATTTTAAAAACTTGGCAATAAGTCCCAGTTTTTCTTCATAGGCTTCCATCATGGCTTTAGAGCGTTTGATCACATCGAAAATACCCTGTCGGGTAACTGCCATAACCTCGGCAATTTCAGCCAAGCTATAATCATCGTCGTAGTAATACTCTAAAATCTGTTTCTGTTTGTCCGTCAACAGTTCACCATAAAAATCAAATAAATATTGTTCCCCGACTTTTTTTTCCATAAGCACCTTCATCATCGTCGTAAAGGAAATTTACTTGACGACCTCACTATTGTAAGTCCTGGACGCAAAAAAGTCAAGCTTTTATTCCCATTCTCAGGGTCATTTCTTCAATAATTTTAAGAATTTTTTTAAATTTTATTCAAATAGAAGATCGACAAATTTCTTGGGATCAAAATCGATTAGATCCTCAGCTTTTTCACCAATTCCCACATATTCAATGGGTATCTGCATTTCGTCAATGATTGAAATGGCAATTCCACCTTTGGCGGTTCCGTCCAGTTTAGTCAGCACGATCCCGCTGATATCGACGCACTCATGAAAAACCTTAGCCTGATTAATCGCATTTTGACCAGTAGTGGCATCTAAAACAATCAGATTATGGATGTTGAAACCGGTCCCTTCGCGTTGAATAACCTTGCTTATTTTTTCCAGCTCTTTCATCAGGTTAACCTTATTGTGAAGACGTCCGGCGGTATCACAGATTAAGACATCCGCTTTTCGAGCTTTAGCTGCCCCAATCGCGTCAAAAACAACTGAACTGGGATCGGCTCCGGTCGTACTTTTAATAATATCCACGCCCACTCGCTTGGCCCACTCATCCAGTTGTTCCACAGCTGCGGCTCTGAACGTATCGGCCGCCGCAATAATCACCTTTTTGCCTTCTTTTTTATAGCGTTCAGATAGCTTGGCAATGGAGGTGGTTTTTCCTACCCCATTAACGCCTACCACTAAAATAATAACGGGTGTCTGGAGGCTTTCGCTTTCTACCTGAACCATATCGATCAGGATTTGCTTTAAAAAGCCGACAACTTCTTCCTTGCTTTTGGACTTGGTTTCGATTATTTTGGCACGCAGCGCTTCGGTAATCTTAACCGACGTATGAGCCCCTAAATCTGAAAGGATCAGGGTTTCTTCCAGTTCGTCAAAAAAATCATCGTCAAAACTACCCATATACATAACGTTTTCGATTTTTTCTTTGAAATTATCCGCCGTTTTAACCAGCTTGTTCCGCATTCGTTCATATAAACTTAATTCCATTATTATCTCCTTAATACTAAAGTGTCAGGCAATTGCGAAAGTGCCGTGAGCTTTGTCCCCAGTTTCGCACAAAACAATTTCTACACTGT
>JAKLQL010000322.1 GCA_022013395.1 Acetobacterium sp. | reverse complement strand
TTGGTTTCTGGTGTTTAGTAACCATGTTTACATTTTCCACAAGGACTTTTCCATCTTTAGGATAAGATTGAATCACTTTTCCCTTTTTTCCTTTGTCCTTACCGGAAATTACCATTACGATATCATCTTTTTTAATATGCATCTTTCATTTCCTCCTTAAAGTACTTCAGGAGCCAAAGATACGATTTTCATGTATTTCTTGTCCCTTAACTCTCTTGCGACAGGTCCAAAAATACGTGTACCTTTTGGGTTTTTATCATCTTTTATAAGAACCGCTGCATTCTGGTCAAATTTGATGTAACTTCCATCGTCTCTTCTAATTCCGCTCTTTGTTCTAACGACAACGGCTTTAACAACGTCGCCCTTTTTAACATCGCCACCGGGTGCCGCACTTTTAACAGCACACACGATAATGTCCCCGATATTTGCGTATCGACGACCGGAACCACCAAGAACTCGGATGCACAGTAATTCCTTTGCACCGGTATTATCTGCTACTTTCAGTCTCGTTTCTTGTTGAATCATCCGAAATACCTCCTTCCGCACATTGACTTATAGTGCTTTTTCTACGATTTCTACTAATCTCCAGCGTTTGTCTTTGCTGAGTGGTCTTGTTTCCATTATTTTAACGGTATCACCGATATTACATTCGTTTTGTTCGTCATGGGCTTTGAACTTTACAGTGTGTTTCACTCGCTTTGAGTAAAGTGGATGCTTTACAAAACTTTCGACAGCTACAACAACGGTTTTATCCATTTTATCGCTGGTCACTTTACCGATTCGAGTTTTTCTGTAACCTCTTTCTTCCATAAGCTAAACCTCCTTATCTATTGGTTTATTATGCTTGATCCGACTTCATCGCACGTTCTTGCATAATTGTTTTGATCCGTGCATAAGTCTTCTTCACTTCTTTAATCCGCATTGGGTTTTCCAATTGACCAGTAGCATGTTGAAATCTCAGGTTGAATAATTCTTCCTTAAGATCCCCCAGTTTCGCTTCAAGTTCAATTGTTGTTAATTCTCTTAATTCACTTGGTTTCATGCTTCATCACCCACTTCTTGTGCTTCCTGATCTTTTCGAGTGATAAACTTCGTTTTGATCGGTAATTTATGTTGAGCAAGACGCATGGCTTCCCGAGCAACTTCCTCAGAAATCCCGGCAATCTCAAACATTACTCTTCCTGGTTTTACCACTGCAACCCAATACTCTGGAGAACCTTTACCGGAACCCATTCGAGTTTCTGCTGGTTTTTGTGTCACAGGTTTGTCTGGGAAAATTTTGATCCAAACCTGGCCACCTCTTTTAATATATCTGGTCATGGCGATACGGGCAGCTTCGATCTGATTAGCAGTAATCCATGCTGGCTCCAGTGCCTGAATAGCGAAATCTCCGTAAGTGATTTTGTTACCACGAAGCGCTTTTCCTTTCATACGACCTCTATGTTGTTTTCTACGTTTTACACGTTTAGGCATTAACATATGCGTTGGCCTCCTCTCTTAGTTTTCTGTCCTGTTAGTAGGAGCTTTGCGGCGTGTGCTTTTTTTAGCTTTCGCGTCATCTTCAGCAGTTACTGCTAAAATATCTTCGCGGCCAGTTAAAATTTCGCCTTTATTGACCCAAACTTTTACACCTAGTTTACCATAGGTGGTATCAGCTTCAGCAAAGCCATAGCTAATATCAGCTCGGAGGGTTTGAAGTGGAACTTGACCTTGGGCATAATGTTCGTTTCGTGCCATTTCAGCGCCGTTCAAACGACCTGCAACAGCAGTTTTAATCCCCTTAGCTCCAGCTCGCATGGTTCGTTGCATGGTTTGTTTCATTGCTCGTCGGAAAGAAATTCGTCGTTCCAGCTGAGCGGCAATGTTTTCTGCTACTAATTGAGCATCCATATCAACGTTTTTAACTTCAACGATGTTGATAAATACAGTTTTCTTGGTCATTTTTTCAAGTTCAAGACGTAAAGCATCGATACCTGCACCACCACGACCAATAATCATGCCTGGTTTTGCTGTATAGATATGAATCTTAACCTTGTTACCAAAACGTTCGATGACAATTTTAGAAATGCCCGCCTGGTATTGATTTACTTTTATATATTTACGAATATCATGATCTTCAATTAAACAATCTGCAAAATCTTTGTTGTTAGCAAACCATTTTGCGTTCCAGTCCTTTATAACGCCAACTCTTAATCCGTGAGGATTGACTTTTTGACCCATCTATGCCCTCCTTACTCTTTTTCTTTTAATACGGCTGTAATGTGAGACGATCTTTTTCGAATAATTGTCGCACGTCCCTGTGCACCCGCTCTGAATCGTTTTAGTGTTGGACCCTGATTTGCATAAATCTGATCGATATATAAGTTTTCAGGATTCATGTTAAAATTATTTTCAGCATTTGCTAAAGCAGATTTAACAACTTTATCAATTATTTTCGCTGCTTTATTTGGTGTTAATGCTAGAATACTTAATGCTTCTCCAATGCTTTTGCCTCGAATTAAATCAGCCACTAACTTAGCCTTTCTGGATGAAACACGTACATATTTAGCTGTCGCTCTTGCTTCCATATAGTATACCTCCTTCTGGCTATCTTAATTTAGATTTCTTTTCTCCAGCATGACCTCTAAAGGTTCTGGTTGGTGCAAACTCTCCAAGTTTGTGTCCTACCATATCTTCGGTAACATAAACTGGAACATGTTTTCTGCCATCATGAACTGCGATGGTGTGTCCTACCATTTGTGGGAAAAGTGTGGAGCTTCTAGACCAGGTCTTCAGCACATTCTTTTCACCTTTTTCATTCATAGCATCGATGCGTTTTAGTAACTTTTCGTCACAAAAAGGTCCTTTTTTTAATGATCTACCCATTATTCAACCTCCTCTCGGTTCGTTATCTTATGGTTTTTAGCTTATTTTTTATTTCGTGATCTTACGATATATTTATCGGAAGGTTTATTTTTCTTACGTGTTTTATAACCAAGTGCCGGTTTACCCCAAGGTGTAACTGGGCCAGAACGTCCGATTGGAGCACGTCCTTCACCACCACCGTGTGGATGGTC
>JAKLQL010000321.1 GCA_022013395.1 Acetobacterium sp. | reverse complement strand
TAAGACAAAAAAAATTAAGCCGTTCCGACGTTTTCTGGTAAAGTTAATGGTCAATTATGAGTATCAGGGGATCTTGATGGTAACCGGCGTCTTACTGCTTATCTCACTGGGAGTGGTGTCGATTCATCACAAAATATTAGTCAGTGAACTAATCGGCATATTAGGGAGCTTTGGATTTTTTATCGTCATTGTTTTTTTAGTTCAACATCTTTTCATGAAAATTGATCAGTTTCAGGATATTATCGTGTCACGATTTGTGGATCTGATCTTTTACTTAATATTGGGACATTACTTTGTGTTATTTGCAAATTTTATTTCTCCGCCAGATCTGCCACTTGGTCTGATCGGATTATCATTTGCTTTATTTCTCTGTTTTGCGGTGATGATTCGAGCCATTGCCAATCCCAGCCTGATCCGGAGTTCGGTTTCAAATCGACGAAAATATCATGAGACCGCCAGTATCTTAAAAGGAATGTTGGTTTTGGTTGTCAGCGAAATGAGCATTTTATATTTGATGGTATATAATTGTTTTAAAGTTAATCCGGATTTTTATGTATCCAGTTCAAACCGTGCGCTGGATGCCTTTGACATGCTGTACTATATGGTCATCTCCTTTGCCACGATTGGCTATGGTGATATCCATCCGGTCAGAATTGGTGGGTCGATTTATGGTGAGCTGGTGGCGATGGTCATTGGTTTGACCAGTATGTTCAGCACCGCCTGCTTTGTTGGCGCAGTTGTTGCCGGTGCCGCTCAAATGAGTTGGAATCAGGCGGCAGAAACCAATCAAGATGCCCAGGATGATGATTCAGATCAGGGGACGATTACCCCTCCTAAAAGTATGATCACTGTGATTCGCGAAAAACTGAAAAACAAAGAGTTGTAAGCACAATAATAGAAAGGTTATTTACAATGAAATTTTATCTTGCATTATGGTTTGCAAAGCTAATGGGGATTGCCATAAAACTTGTCAGCAGGGGGCGAGGGACAAACCTTCCTGGTGAGAAGGCGTTGTCAATTGATCCCAGCTTTGTCAAGCATTTTAAAAATATCGATTATTCAAAGGTGATCTTTATTACCGGTACTAACGGGAAATCTTCGACCACAAATTTAGTGACCCACATTTTAAAAGAAAATGGAAAAAAAATCGTCTCCAATCTGGAAGGTGCCAACCTGCTCAGTGGGATTGCTACCATTCTGGCTAAAGAAGCTTCCCTAACGGGAAAGCTGAAAGCTGATTATTATATCTTTGAAACAGATGAGCGTTATCTTCCTTTAATATACGCCCAGTTACCGGCAGAAAACATGCTGATTACCAATCTGCAAAAAGATCAGGTACAGCGTAATGGAGATCCAGATTTTATTATTCGCAAACTAAAAGAGGTCATTAATCCCACAATGACATTAATTTTAAATAACGAGGAACCACGATCACGATTCTTTGAGGAAATCGCCCGTCGTTCCATTTATTACAGCGTTTCCCGTCATGATGAATCCTTTAATAAAGGCGGAGATTATCCAACCCAGGCTTGTCCTAAATGTCATCACGACATGAGTTTTGATTATTATAATGTGGATAGTATTGGGGCGTTCCATTGTGAGTACTGTGGATTTGCCAGCAAAACAAATCCGGAATATGAAGTGACGGATATTAACTTTAACGAAAAAACCTTTAAGTTAAAAGATGTGGTTTTTCACATGCCCTATGATTTACCCTTTATGTTTTACAATTATGCCGGAGC
>JAKLQL010000320.1 GCA_022013395.1 Acetobacterium sp. | reverse complement strand
TTGAATTTATTGAAGATGGTTATTTAATCGAACAACAGGTAAAAAATGCAAATTATGGCTCAAGTGTTCCACTAATTCTTGGATCATCATGGGAATCGGATGTAGCCAAAGAACTCAATGGTTTGCTAATCCCGATTAGTACCCCGATAGTTTCAGAAGTCGTAATTAATCGAACTTATGTTGGTTATAAAGGCGCCCTGACCTTGCTGGAAAAAATTTACTCAGAAACAGTTAGAGGATAATCAAAACACTGTTTAAGTGATCGAAAATAGATAAAGAATTTTGAAAGGAAAAACAATGGCAAAAGAATTAAGACAGATTGCAATATACGGAAAAGGCGGAATTGGCAAATCAACAACAACTCAGAACCTGACCGCCGGACTTGCTGAAAACGGCAAAAATGTAATGATTGTCGGGTGTGATCCCAAAGCTGACTCAACACGATTATTACTAGGCGGATTAGCCCAGAAAACAGTGCTCGATACATTAAGAGAAACAGGCGAAGATATTGATCTGGACCTGATTGTGAAAGAAGGTTACCGCGGTATAAAGTGCGTTGAGTCCGGGGGCCCGGAACCTGGAGTCGGTTGTGCCGGCCGCGGAATCATCACATCTATCGGATTGCTGGAGCGTCTGGGAGCCTATGAAGATGATTTGGATTATGTATTCTATGATGTCCTGGGTGATGTTGTTTGCGGCGGTTTTGCAATGCCCATCCGGGAAGGTAAAGCCAGAGAAATTTACATCGTTGGCAGCGGCGAAATGATGGCCCTTTACGCTGCCAATAATATTGCCAAGGGCATCCAAAAATATGCCAAAAAAGGCAAGGTCAGATTGGGCGGAATCATTTGCAATAGCAGAAATGTGGATCGCGAAACTGAATTATTAAGAGCTTTTGCTGAAGAACTAGGCACCCAGCTCATCCATTATGTCCCTAGAGATAATATTGTTCAACACGCCGAAATTCGCAAAAAGACAGTCATTGATTTTGCGTCGGAATCTGCTCAGGCTGACGAATACCGAGATCTGGCTAAAAAAATTGAAGAGAATAAACACTTTGTTATACCAAAGCCAATGACCCAAGACCGCCTTGAAGAAATACTGTTCGAATTTGGACTAATGGATGCAGTGGAAGATTATAAAATATAGGATTAATTGATCTCCTGAAAAATTAGTTGGAAAATAAGATAAACCAGCAGACTCAATTTTTTTGATTGTGCTGGTTTTATTTATAAAAGTTATGATTTTAGTAAATGTAAGATTACAAATGGTTAGAGAATAGAAAAATAATAAAAAAACAATAGAAAAAATGTTGACAAATAAATAATAATCATGTATTATATAAAACATATCAAACATATAGGAAATATATGCAATTAAAATTTAGGAGGCAAAGCAATATGTTAAACAGTGAATTATGCATTTCAAATGAGAGAGTTTTATGCATGTGTTGCAGCAGAAATAATTATCAGTATTCTTGCATATCAAAATAAGATGTTGCATTTGTTGTTAAAATGAAAAGTAATTTCATGTGAATATTATTTAGGAGAGGAGTTGCATCTTTGAGCAAATCAAAAGAAAGTTTCTTTAAAAGGATATTCAAAAGTAATCAGAATGGTAACAATAAAAACAACATAGAAAATAATCAAAATAAAGAAAGAAATGAGAGGTTGACAAACGTGAGCGAAAGAAAATTAGGATTCGATACTTTACAGGTACATGCAGGACAGACCCCAGACCCAGTAACCGGAGCAAGAGCAGTTCCAATTTATCAAACTACATCTTATGTATTTAAAGATACTGCCGAAGCAGAAGGACGTTTCGCATTAACAAACGCTGGAAACATTTATTCAAGACTGACAAATCCAACAACCGATGCTTTTGAGCAACGGGTTGCAGCTCTTGAAGGAGGCTCAGCGGGTTTGGCGACTGCTTCTGGTGCAGCTGCGATTACATATTCGATTCAGAATGTTGCCAGCGCTGGTGATGAAATTGTCGCAGCGAGTACACTATACGGCGGAACCTATCATTTATTCGCTGAAACCCTGCCTAAATTTGGTATCACAACAATTTTTGTTGATCCTGATGATCCAGAAAATTTCAGAAAAGCAATTACTGACAAAACCAAAGCAATTTTTATCGAAACCCTTGGTAATCCTGGTATCAATATTATCGACTTTGATGCAGTTGGAAAAATTGCAGCTGAAAATAAAGTGCCATTGATTGTTGATAACACGTTTGCAACCCCTTACTTGTTTAAACCATTAGAACATGGCGCAAATGTCGTTGTTCATTCAGCCACCAAATTTATCGGCGGTCACGGTACGTCGATTGGTGGTATCATTGTTGATGGTGGAAACTTTGACTGGACCAGCGGAAGATTTCCAGATTTTACTACCCCTGATAAAAGCTATAATGGCATTACCTA